>CBFCZJ010000105.1:0-10828 GCA_965602445.1 uncultured Desulfobacterales bacterium
AGGTCGAGCTGCCTCGTTTCCCGTTCAGCGGTCTGCGTCTGCCGGTGGCGGTCGAGCAGTAAGGGAAGCCTCTCCCGGAAACGGGCCAGGCTGTCTGAGCGAACGTCGAATACCTCCCTATCGCCGTCGAGGCAGCATTTGTCAACGATGATGTCGTCTCTCAGGGCCGCGGCCGGCAGGCGGAAAAAAGGCATCATCTGGCGCAGAATTCTTTCCAGCTTCTTGGACGGACGGGAAAGCCGGAACGTGCGGCCGGCATAGTCGAGTACCGTTTCGAAAGACAGGTTCTTCGACGGTCTGCGGACCACGTTCTGGCCGAAAACACCGTCCTCATCGAAAGCCACCCCGGGTAGGCGGCGGGCCAGGTCGTGGAGTTTGGTTTTCGGATAGACATGGCATTCTCCGATCTTGAACAAAAACCCGCCCGGGCCCCGGGCCGAGGCGGCCAGGGACTCGGCAAAGGAGAGGGTGGCCTGCAGGTCCTCTTCCGAATCCCCGGGAAATCCGGCGATCATGAACACCATGATCGGAATTCCGGCCGCATCCGCCGCCTGGAAAATGGCCCGCGCCCCGGCAAGGTACCGCCGGTAGTGGTCGCGGTCGGCCAGTTTGTTCATCCGCCGCAGGGTCTCGTAGCTTGCCGACTCAAAACCCAGGGCCAGCGCCTGAATGACGTCGGCGTTTTTTTCCAGGATCCCGGGATCAAGAACGTCGCATCGGGTTTCGAAATTGATCCGAAGCCCCAACTCTCGCAGCAGGGGCAGCAGATGAAACGACTTGAACAGGGCATCGCTGACCAAGAGAGTTCGGTTGCGGCTGAAACCGGCCAGATGGTGGAGGTCTTCAGAAACCAAGTCGTCTGGCACGGAAAGCCGCCGGGGGCGGATCGACTCCTCCATGCAGAAGGTGCAGCCGAAGGGGCATCCCCGACTGAAAGCATACGGAGTGACGTCGAAGGCGCCGGGGCTTTTCAAAAGTGTCAGATCGAGTCTTCCTTTTTCCCGAAGATCGAACCGGGGCGCGCGCGGTGTCCGCTCAATACGACCCTCTTGTCTCCAGACCAGGTTCGGCGTCCCCTGGGCTCGGGGGTCGAGGCCTTTTTCGACGGCGTCTACGATGGCCAGGCAGGCAGCCTCTCCCTCGCCCTCGACCAGGGCGTCGACGGCGCCGGTCCGATCCAAGATCTCTTCTGCGTAAAGGGTCGGAAAATATCCCCCCATGAAGATGAACGTCTTCGGCAGCTGCTCCCGGATCCGTTCGGCAAGAACGATGGCTTCTTCGGCCTGGGCGATCGCCGTGCAGGAGATGCCGACGGCCTCCGGCCGAAGCGACTGCAGATCGTCGACAAGCGCCGAGACGACCCGGTCCCTTCCGCCGGCGGAAAGGGGAAGCCCGTAGTCAAAGGGCACCGAAACGACCTGCAGATCGACAAAGGGGCGTCTGGCCTTGATGAAGCTAGCCAGTTCGATCAGCGGCAGGGGATAGGCAGGGACGAACATCCCGACGCTGCGGGATGCGGGCTCGACCAGGCAGATCATGACATTGCTCCCAGGGACGGCACCCATGACGGTTCGGAAACGGTCCAAGCCGGTGCCGGCCCGGCGTCGGCGGTTTCTTGGATTGCCGGAAACTTGGGCCATTGATACCATTGGTGAGGATACCTGTACACCATGGCTTCGATGAACTTCAACCCGGCGGCCCCTGCGCCCGATGCCGCCTCGGTCTCCGGCATGCACCGGGCGATGAACCGGTAGCCGAAGCCCGGGTCCCGGTGCATGACGCAAAAGATCACCGGACAGCAGGCCCGGCGGACCAGCAGGTTCAGTGCCCGGTCCGGAGCGGTTCGACGGCCGAGAAAGAAGATGCGGCCGCGCTTGTCCGGTCTCCACTCGTCGATTTCGTCGCACTGGGTGATCACCACGCGGTTTTCCTTCAAATCCCGGCAGATGGCAAAAAGGACGTTCGGCGTCCGGTCCGCGTCGATAATGCGGATGTTGAACCGTTTTCCCTTCCGGCAGGAAAGCCGCCGAAGGCGGTCCGAGGAAAAGCGGACCACGATCGAGACCGGAATTCCCTGGTACCCGATGTAGCCGGGAATGAACTCGACGCCGCCGTAATGCCCGGTGACGATAAGCGCCCCCCGGCCCGCCGAGAGGGCCTCCTTTACCGCCATGAGGCCGTCGTCGATCACCCTGGAATGGAAAAAACGACGGGAGGCTTGGTCCGAGCTGTAGGCGTTGAACAGTTTTTCATAGTAGTGGTGGACGATTCCGTCCACCACTCCTCTTTGAATCCGCCGAAGCGCCATAAAGCCCATTTCGCTAGCAAAAACAGTACCGATACTTTTTTTGATGAGTTTTTTTTCCCTTCGCCGGAAGAGAAAGTAAAGCGCGCCCAGAACCTGCACATAGATGCGCGCCCATTTCCACCCGATGCTCAGACACAGATAAACGTTGAATTTCGATTGCAAAAATCCACTCAGACGGCCTTTCATGATGCCTCCTTTCGATTTGAACGCAAGACTGGAACACCCAACTGGCGGCAAAACACATAATCCATGCCAGGAGCAGAGCCATCCGGCTCCATGGGGTCCCCTTCGGCCTCAGCAATCGCGGAAATGGGATCAATCCCATTGATTTTTTTAAGTTTTCTTTGTCGGCTGCCGAACCTGAAGGCATTTGATCGTCGAAGGCCTCTGCATGGCAGGACAACAGAGATTCTTGAAAGAACTGCACAGAATATTGTGCAGTGGTGCACAAAAGACTGTGCAGCACGGGGGTCCGAAAATCTATTAAATTGACTCTCTGCCGGTTTTGTGTTCAGAGAAATCCATGGACCAGCCTGAATCACCGAGAATCCTGGTGGTAGACGACGAGCGCGGCGTGCGGGAGTCCTTCAACATGATGCTGAAGGACGATTTTTCCGTTTTGTTCGCCGATTCCGGCGCTGAGGCCGAGGAGTTGTTTAAAAAGCACTCGGTGGATCTGGTGCTGCTCGATATCCGACTGCCGGATGTGGACGGGCTCGATCTTTTGGAGGCTTTCAAGGAACGGGATCCGCTCACCGAGGTGATTATGGTCACGGCCGTCAAAGAGATTCAGTCGGCGGTGCGGGCCATCAAGTTGGGTGCCTACGAATACGTCGTCAAACCCTTTTCGGTGGAGGAGGTGCGGACCGTCATCGGGCGGGCGATCGAAAAGCGCAACCTGGTCCGCGAGCTGACCTATCTGCGAACCGAGCTGGATCGAATCCAAGGCTTCGAGGAAATGGTGGGCCGGGATCCGAAAATGCTCGATGTCTACGAAATGATCGCCACGATCTCCCAGAGCGAGGGAACGGTCCTGATCCAGGGAGAGAGCGGAACCGGAAAGGAGCTGGCGGCCCGGGCGATCCACAATCGAAGCGCCCGCCGCCGCTTTCCTTTTGTGGTCCTCAACTGCGCGGCGATTCCGCCGACGCTCATGGAAAGCGAGATTTTCGGCCATGTCAAAGGCGCCTTCACAGGGGCCACCAGCACGCGCAGCGGAAAGCTGGAGATCGCCAACCGGGGAACCGCATTCCTGGACGACATCGATTCTCTGGACGTGAACATGCAGGCGAAGCTGCTTCGGGTGATCCAGGAAAAGGAACTCGAGCGGCTGGGCGATTCAAAGGTCGTTCGCCTCGACGTTCGGTTTCTGGCCGCGTCCAACAAGATTGTCGAGAAGCTGGTGAAGCAGGAACGCTTTCGGGAGGACCTCTATTACCGGCTCAACGTGCTTCCGATCCATCTTCCGCCGCTGAGGGAGCGAAAAAGCGACATTCCCCTGCTGGTGGACCACTTTCTGGGCCGTCTTTCCCGAAAGACCGGAAAGCCGCTGAAAAAGATGACCGACCGGGCCGTCCAGGTGCTCATGAGCTATGACTGGCCCGGAAATGTCCGGGAGCTGCAAAATCTTGTGGAGCGGATGGTCACGGTGACGGCCGGCCAGGTCATCGATGTCGAAGACCTGGACCCGGTGTTTCAAAAACGCGCCGTTTCAGAGGGGATGTCTTTAAAAGAGGCGGTCGCCGCCTTCGAACGGCGGTACATCGGGCAGATTCTCGCCCAGTGCTCCTCGAATCGAACAAAGGCCGCGGAAAAGCTCAAAATTCACCGCAACACCTTGATTTCAAAGATCCATGAGCTCGGACTGGGCCGGTAGCCGAAAGGAAACGAGGCAGCCGTGGCTGAGGAGCACTTCGATTTTTGGCAGGACCACTGCCGCAATTATCTGGAGATGGCATTCGGCCGGCAGCGGCGGGAGATCATCCGCAACCCTGACGGCCGCGGAAAGAAGACCGGAGACTGCGGGGATACCGTTGAAATGTTTTTGACCATCCGCGGCGGTCGGATCGAGGCGGTCTCCTATGACACCGACGGCTGTCTGAACACCAACGCCTGCGCCAACACCGTGGCGGAGCTGGCCGAAGGCAGAACCACGGAAGAGGCCTGGGAGATCTCCCCTGAGGACGTCATCGACT
This sequence comes from uncultured Desulfobacterales bacterium, assembly GCA_965602445.1. Classification (GTDB taxonomy): domain Bacteria; phylum Desulfobacterota; class Desulfobacteria; order Desulfobacterales; family CAFBRK01; genus JAIPEL01. Next base: position 4,504 of record CBFCZJ010000105.1, read on the forward strand.
TTTTGCAGACCCTCCCGGAAGAAAGCCGTCATTGCGCGGAGCTGGCCGTGGGCGCCTTTTATCTGGCCCTGGCCGATCATCAGCAGCTCTGCCGCCAGCCCTGGAAAAAACAGTACCGCCGATAAAATCGCTGCTGCGATTTTATCGTGGTTTCCAAGCGCCTTGTCGTCTCCCGTTTCACCGGAAGAGACCGGATTCCCGGTATAACCGGTTATTCAGCCTCCCTTGCCGCCCCTCTTCCGCAGCCGTTTATCCTTGACATGCCAGGGCAAGTCGACTATAGCTGCTGACTTGAGCGTCGCAGGCGAAGTCACCGTTTTTGTGAATTATTCCCACAAGTTTTGCCATACGGCGGGTCCTTTCACGAATGACCAAGGGGCTAGGAGCGATCCAGGGCATGAAACTGGAGAGTGTGCTGGTAAAGAAGCAGACCGCCATCGTGAAAAAATGGTTCGACCTCGTCGTTGACACGTATCCCGCCGATACCTCCCGATTTTTGAAACGCCAGAAAGATCCCTTTGCCAACCCCGTGGGCAGTACCACCCTCGAAGGGCTCAAAGCTATTTTTACCGATCTGACCGGGGAGCTGGAGCCGGAAACCGCCATGGCCCATATCGATCCTATTATTCGGATCCGGGCGGTTCAGAATTTTACCCCCGGCCAGGCGACGGGCTTTGTCCTGTCGCTGAAGAAGATCGTTCGGGATCAGCTCGGAGACGATATCGAGGGCCCGGAACGGAGAAAGGAACTGGAGGCCTTCGACGCCCGGGTCGACCAACTGTGTCTGATCGCCTTCGACGTCTTTGTCAAATGCCGTGAAAAAATCTTTCAAATCCAGGCAACGGAGCAAAGAAACCGATTCTTCAAAGCGTTTGAAAGGGCCGGTTTGGTGTCCGAGATCCCAGAAAAGGAGACGGATTCCGGCAAATCGGATTTAACTCAATGACGGCGGCTTTCCGCGGCCGGCGCAGGAGGAAGCTTCATACCGGGGGGCTTTCCGAACGTCTTCGGCACCGCGGCAAGGCCGGTAAGCGAGGTGCGGGTCAATGAATCGACATTACATGTTTTCCCTCATAGCAGTGCTGCTCCTGTTTTTGATCGCCTATGTGGGAGTGGCCGCCGTCGGCCTCGAAGCCCTGTTTGGGATCATCATCCCCTACGCGGCCATCGTCGTCTTCACCATAGGCTTTATCTACCGCGTCGTTGGCTGGGCGCGGTCGCCGGTGCCCTTCTGCATTCCGACCACCTGCGGCCAGCAAAAGTCCCTTCCCATCTTCAAGCAGGCCAAGATCGACAATCCCTCGACCAAGGGAAACGTGGTGATCCGGATGATCCTGGAGATCGTTCTTTTCCGGTCTCTTTTCCGGAACACCAAGATGAAGGTCAAAGAGGGGGGCAAGCTGTTTTACGGGTACGAGCTCTGGCTCTGGCTCTTTGCCCTGGCATTTCACTACGCGTTTGCCACCGTCCTGGTGCGCCACCTTCGCTTTTTCACTGAACCGGTGCCCCAATGGCTGCAGCTACTAGAAAATGTTGACAGCTTCATGCAGATCGGGCTGCCGGGGGTCTTTCTTTCAGGGGTGGTGCTTCTGGCGGCAGTCACCCTGCTTTTTTTGCGGCGGGTGCTGCTTCCCCAGATCCGCTACATCTCCCTTGCGAACGACTATTTCCCGCTGGTTTTGATCTTCGGCATCGCTTTTACCGGCATCTTGATGCGCTACTTCATCAAGGTCGACGTGGTCGGGGCAAAGGAGCTGGCCTACGGCCTGGTATCGTTTCATCCCACGATTCCCGAAGGCATCGGCGCCGTCTTTTACGTGCATGTCTTTTTCGTCAGTGTTCTGCTGGCCTACTTTCCGTTCAGCAAGCTCATGCACCTGGGCGGCATTTTCATGAGTCCGACCCGGAACATGACCACCAACACCCGGGAGGTTCGCCATGTCAACCCGTGGAACTACCCGGTCAAGGTGCACACATACGAGGAATACGAAGACGAGTTCAGAGAAAAGATGGTGGAGGCCGAAGTGCCGGTGGACAAGGAGCTTGCCCCCGAGCCGGAGGAACCTGAAGCGGACGAAACTTCAGAGGAAAAGGAGTAGAGCATGTCCGATACACCCAAACCCGAAGAGATTCTCTCCAGAAGCCACACCCCGCCAAAAACCGGGTGGATGGACACGCCGATCGATATCCGGCCCGGCATGTACTGCTACGCGTCCAACCCCAAAAGCGTCGACTACGTCGGGCTTCCGTATCCGAGACAGTGGAATCCGATGGAAGACGACTGGAATCTTCCGGACAACTGGAAAGAGATCATCTTCGAGGGGATGAGAGACCGCCTCGACCGGTTCCGTTCCTTCAAGGTCTTCATGGACATTTGCGTCAGGTGCGGGGCGTGCGCCGACAAGTGCCACTTTTTCATCGGCACCGGCGATCCGAAGAACATGCCGGTTCTTCGGGCCGAACTGATCCGCTCGGTCTATCGGAATGACTTTACCCGGTTCGGCAAGATATTCGGGAAAATGGCCGGGGCCCGCCCCATGAGCCTCGATGTGCTCAAAGAGTGGTGGTACTACCTGTTCCAGTGCACCGAGTGCCGCCGCTGTTCGGTCTTCTGCCCCTACGGGATCGACACGGCCGAGATCACCATCATCGGCCGGGAGCTGCTCAACCTGCTCGGCTTGAACATCGACTGGATCGCCACGCCGGTGGCCAACTGCTACCGCACGGGCAACCACCTCGGCATCCAGCCCCACGCCTACAAGGACATGATCGACTTTTTCTGCGAGGACATCGAGGAGATCACCGGGGTTTTGCCCAAGCCGAGCCTCAACCGCAAAGGGGCCGAGATCCTGTTCATCACCCCGTCGGGCGACGTCTTCGCCGACCCGGGTACCTACACGGCCATGGGCTACCTGATCCTCTTCGACTTTCTGGAGAAAAAATACGGGCTTGACATCACCTGGAGCACCTATGCCTCGGAGGGGGGAAATTTCGGGTTTTTCACCTCCCACGAGACCATGAAGCGGCTCAACGCCAAGATGTACGCCGAAGCCAAGCGCCTCGGGGTCAAATGGATCCTGGGCGGCGAGTGCGGCCACATGTGGCGGGTGATCAACCAGTACATGGACACCATGAACGGGCCGGCCGATCACCTGGACGTGCCGGTGTCGCCGATCACCGGCACCCGGTTCGAAAATGCCGCATCGACCAAGATGGTCCATATCACCGAGTTTCTCTCCGATCTGATCTACCACGACAAGCTCGACCTGGATAAGAGCCGAAACGATCACTTGAAGGTGACGTTCCACGACTCGTGCAATCCGGCCCGGGGGATGGGGCTGCTCGACGAACCCCGGTACGTGATTCAAAACGTCTGCAATAACTTCTATGACATGCCCTCGAACACGATCCGGGAACAGACCTTTTGCTGCGGAAGCGGGGCCGGCCTCAACGCCGGCGAGGACATGGAGCTTCGGCTCTCCGGCGGGCTTCCCCGGGCCAACGCCGTCCGGCACGTGCATGAAAAACACGGGGTCAACATGCTGGCCTGCATCTGCGCCATCGACCGCGCCGTTTTGCCCGCCCTCATGGAATATTGGGTGCCGGAGGTGGACGTCACCGGCATCTGCGAGATGGTGGGCAACGCGCTGAACCTGCCCGGACAGAAAAAGAGAACCACCGACCTGCGCGGCGAAGACCTGCCGGGAATGGAGGAAGAAGAAGATGCCGACGAATAACAAGAAGATGTACGACAAAGGGATGGTGCTTGCCGGCCTTGTCGTCTTCGTGGTCGTGGTGACCTTCCCGTTCTGGTACAACCTGGGAAAGGCCGCCCCGCCCCCCGAACCGGTGCTCACCGAAAAGGCCAAGGCTGCCGAAAAGTGCGTCGAATCGATCGAGTTCATGAAGGCCGAGCACATGCAGCTTCTCGACGTCTGGCGGGACACGGTGGTGCGGGACGCCAAGCGGGTCTACATCAATCCGGAAGGCAAAACCTACATGATGAGCCTTTCCAATACCTGCCTAGACTGTCACGACAACAAGGCCGATTTTTGCGACAAGTGCCACAACTACGCCTCGGTGCGTCCCTACTGCTGGGACTGCCACATAGACAATCCGAAGGAGACGGAGTGATGAAAAGCAGCAGAAGACGCTTTCTGAAGCTTGCCGGAATCGCCGCCCTCGGTCTGGGAAGCCGGCCGGTGGTCGATGCCGCCTATGCCGCCGTCGGAGGCCACGCTGCCCCGGAACCGAAAATCGGCCGGCAGCCCGAAGCCCTCACGGCCAAGCAGTGGGCCATGGTCATCGACACCCGCCGGTTCGAGTCCGCGGCGGACATGGAGCCGCTGATCGAGGCCTGCCATTCGATTCACAACGTGCCGCATTTTGAAAACAAGCGCCACGAGATCAAGTGGATCTGGGAAACCGAATACAAGCACGCCTTCCCGGGCAAGGAAAACGACTTTCTCCCCTGGGAGGTCAAGGAGCGGCCCTACCTGGTCCTGTGCAACCACTGCGAAAATCCCCCCTGCGTCCGGGCCTGCCCCACCAAGGCGACCTTCAAGAACGAAAACGGCATCGTCATCATGGACTTTCACCGGTGCATCGGATGCCGGTTTTGCATGGCCGCCTGTCCCTTCGGGGCACGGAGCTTCAACTTCCGGGATCCGCGGCCCTTCATCGCAGAGACCAACAAGAAGTTTCCGACCCGGATGAAGGGGGTGGTGGAAAAATGCAACTTTTGCGCCGAACGCCTGGCCGAGGGAAAGATACCTGCCTGCGTGGAGGCCTCCGACGGCGCCCTGGTCTTCGGGGACCTGTACGACCCGCAGTCGGAAGTCCGTCAGGTGTTGAAGGAAAACTACACCATTCGACGAAAACAGGAGCTCGGCACAAGCCCGGCTGTCTATTACATCGTGTGAGGTGACCTATGCTTGAATTCGCGGTCAAAGGTTCCAAAAGATACTGGGGGCTGGTCCTCGCCCTGGCGGCCATTGCGGGCGTCGGCGTGCTGACCTGGCTGTATCAGCTCAGCTTCGGTCTGGGGATCACCGGCATGAGCCGGGACGTCTCCTGGGGGTTCTACATTGCGCAGTTCACCTTCCTGGTCGGGGTGGCGGCCGGAGGCGTAATGGTGGTGCTTCCCTACTATCTGCACGACTACAAGGCGTTCGGCCGGATCACCATCCTGGGCGAATTTTTGGCCATCGCCGCGGTGGTCATGTGCCTTTTGTTTATCCTGGTCGACCTGGGCCAGCCGATGCGGATGCTCAACGTCCTGTTTTACCCGACGCCCAATTCGGTCCTGTTCTGGGATATGATCGTCCTCAACGGATACCTGTTTTTGAACGTGGTGATCGGTTGGAACGTGCTGCAGGCCGAGCGCCACGGGACCCACTACCCGATGTGGGTCAAGCCCCTGATCTACGTGTCGATCCCCTGGGCCGTGAGCATCCACACGGTCACGGCATACCTGTACTGCGGTCTTCCCGGCCGGCATTTCTGGCTGACGGCCATCCTGGCCCCCCGGTTTCTGGCATCGGCATTTGCCGCGGGGCCGGCCCTGCTCATTTTGCTGTGCATGGTCATCCGCAAGTTTACCAAGTTCGACCCGGGCTGGGAGCAGATCCAGTCACTGGCCAAGATCGTGACCTACGCCATCATCTTGAACCTGTTCTTCTTTTTGTGCGAGGTGTTCGTGGCGTTTTACAGCAACATCCCCGGACACATGGACAGCATCACCTACTTGTTTGCCGGACTGCACGGCCACAACGCCTATGTTCCGTGGATGTGGACATCCATTATCATGATGGTCCTGGGGATCATCCTGCTGGTGCCGCCGGTCACCCGGCGAAATCCGATGACCCTGGTCGCGGCGTGCCTGCTGGTTTTTTTCGGAGCCTGGATCGACAAGGGGATGGGCATGATCGCCGGTGGGTTTACGCCCAACCCGCTGCATGAAATCAGCGAATATATCCCCACCGCTCCTGAAGTGATGATCGCCTTGGGCGTGTGGGCGGCCGGGTTCCTGGTGCTCACGGTCCTGTTCAAGATCGCCGTCTCCATCAAAGAGGAGGCCCGGGCGTAAAGACCCGACGGCTTTCGGGCAAGCGATTCGACAGGGCGCATCCGTTTCGGCGGGTGCGCCCTGTTGTTTTTGGGTCAATTTTTCGGTGTCGGATGGATATTAGCTCTGCCGCTGTCCGGCGGGGACGGCAATTTTGATCAAACATGAAACCGATTTTTTTATAGATGTTTGTATTTTTTATATTTTTATTGTTCCTTTTCTTTGCTCGCCCAAAGAAAAGGAACCAAAAGAAAAGGC
>CBFCZJ010000106.1:0-10718 GCA_965602445.1 uncultured Desulfobacterales bacterium
TGTCCCGGCTGCCCGCCTGGGACCTGATCAAATTCGCAGCGCTGGTGTCTGCGGCGATTTGGCTGCTAGATCGAGGAACAGAGGCGCTCGGATACAACTGGCAGTGGTACCGGGCCTGGCGCTACCTGGTCCAGGTTCGCGGGGGGGAGTGGACCGCCGGCCCGCTGATGGCCGGCCTTTGGGTCACGATCAAAATCACCCTTGTCAGCCTGGTGCTGGCCTTTGCCTTCGGGGTACTGACCGCCGCCTTCCGGCTTTCGCACTCGGCGGTCGCCCGGGCGCTGGCTCGAATCTACCTGGAGATCGTTCGCAACACCCCCCTTCTGGTGCAGTTGTTTTTTCTCTACTTCGTGCTTTCGCCGATTCTCGGGATTCACCGGTGGACTGCCGCCATTTTAGCGCTGAGTCTGTTCGAGGGCGCCTACGCCTCGGAAATCGTGCGGGCCGGCATCCTGTCCATCGGACGAGGTCAATGGGAGGCCGCCGACAGCCTCGGGTTCGGTAAAATGGCCGCCTACCGGTATGTCATTCTGCCCCAGGCGCTGAGGCGGATGCTCCCCCCGCTGACCAGCCAGGCCATTTCCCTGATCAAAGACTCGGCCCTGGTGAGCACCATTGCAATCTACGACCTGACCATGCGCGGTCAGGCGGTCATCGCCGAGACCTACCTGACTTTTGAAATTTGGTTCATCGTGGCCGCGTTGTATCTGCTCATTACCGTCAGTCTTTCCATCGGCGTCAACTTCTTGGAAAACCGGCTCAGAATGTAATCTGGAAAGGAGAAGCAATATGAAGAAACAGCGTTGGATGAAGGCAGTGGTCGTCGTCTTCCTGGCGGCGGCGCTCTTGGCGACAACGGCCTACGGCAGCGATCTTCAGCGGCAGCTGACCCGGCAAAGCATGCTGGAGCAAGTTCTTCAGCGGGGGGCGCTGCGGGTCGGGATGTCCACCTTCGTTCCCTGGGCCATGAAAGACAAAAACGGCGAACTCGTCGGTTTTGAAATCGACGTCGCCACCCGCCTCGCCAAGGACATGGGGGTCGCCGTCGAGTTTGTCCCGATCAAATGGGCGGGGATCATTCCCGCACTGCTGACCGGCAAATTCGACATCATCATCGGCGGCATGGGGATCCTTCCCCAGCGCAACCTGAAAGTCAACTTCAGCATCCCGTACGACACCTCCGGCATGTCCATCGTGGCCCACAAAGACCTGGCCTCCGGATTCGACAGCCTGGACGATTTCAACCAAAAAGATGTGGTCATCGCCGTCCGGCTGGGCGCAACGCCGGCCATGGCCGCCAAAAAATACCTGCCCGAGGCCGAGCTGCGGCAGTTCGACGACGAGTCCCAGGCGTATCAGGAGTTGCTCAACGGAAAGGCGCACGCGGTGGTGGCCAGCGCTCCCACGCCGGCATTTTATGCGCTGCGGTATCCGGACCGGCTTTTTCTTCCCCTGAAGGATACCTTCACCCGGGAGCCGATCGGGTTCGCCGTCCGAAAAGGGGACGTAGACAGCCTCAATTTTCTCAACAACTGGATCCGGGTGGTGGAGGCCGAGGGCTGGCTCAAGGAGCGCAAGCACTACTGGTTCGAAACCCGGAACTGGGCTTCTCGAATCCAGTAAGGGGCGCCGCCTGCCGCGGCGGGATTCAAAATTCCAGATTCAAGGTTCAAGATTCTCCGGCGGGAGATTGATAAGATGCAGGGGATATGTAAGGAGACAGATTGAAAAAAAGCGGTTACCGGCTGACCCTGCTGGATGTCATCCTGCTGCTGGCGCTTGCGGCCGCCGGTGGATATCTGGTTTACCGGATCCGTATCGGCCTCAACTACTCCTGGAACTGGGCGGCGATTCCCCAGTTTCTGGTCCGCTTCGATGCCGAATCGGCAAGCTGGGTTCCAAATGTGCTTCTCCAGGGACTGCTGACCACGATCCGCCTCAGCTTCTGGGCCACGGTGCTGGCGACGATCATCGGCGTCGTCATGGGGATGTTTCGGGTCAGTCCCGTCATTTTCCGCCGGATGGTGGCCCGAAGCTATGTGGAGCTGACCCGAAACATGCCGCCCCTGGTGCTGGTGTTCATTTTTTATTATTTCATCAGCGCCCAGATACTGCCGGCCCTGGGAATCGAAGGCTTTGTGCGCAGCGCATCAGAAGAGACGCGCTCGTTGGTCGCCGCTTTGTTTGCCCCTGCCCGGCTGCTGTCTCCATTTCTGGCCGGATTGGCCGCCCTGGCCATATTCGAGGGGGCCTACATCACGGAGATCGTTCGCGCCGGCATTCAGTCCATCGGCAGAGGGCAGTGGGAGGCGGCTTCCGCCCTGGGCTTTACCCGGGGCCAGTCCCTGCGCCACATCATTCTGCCCCGGGCGATCCGCCGGATACTGCCTCCGCTGGCCGGCCAGTTCATCTCCACCATCAAGGATTCGGCCATCGTCTCGGTCATTTCGATCCAGGAATTGACTTTTCAGGGATTGGAGTTGATGGCGTCCACACATCTGACCTTCGAAATTTGGATCACCATCACCGGGCTTTACCTGCTGCTGACCCTGAGCTGTGCAGCGGCTGTCGGAAGAATCGAGTTCTGGATGGGAAGCGCCGGCCGATAGCAATTTTCTTGCACCGCCCCCCGTCCGGGATGCCGCACCCCGCCGGTATTGCCGAAGCCATCTGCCTCGCATCAGCCGCACCTGGCGGCAGCCGGGAGGACCTCTATAAATTTTTCTTGATTTTTCGGCGGTTTCAACGTATCAAAAAACATCCCGTGCCAAGGGTATCCGAAAGGAGGGTCGGCATGAACGGTGCTGAGCAGGCAGAAAAAACCCGCCTCCTCAATGGGCTCAAGGAGCAGGAAACCCGGCTTTTTCTGCAGCATTTCAAGGCGGAAACCTACGCACCCCAGCAGTATGTCTTCCAAGAGGGGGAGCACGGGGAGACGATTTACATCGTCAAGCGGGGGCTGATCGCCCTTTTTAAACACATCACCTCGGAGGTCGACAAAAAGCTTTTTTCGGCCCGGCCCGGCAGCATCTTTGGTGAATTCAGTTTCATGGATAAAGGAGAGCGCTCGGCTTCGGCCACGGCCGAAGAGGAAACCGACGTCCTCAGTCTAAAGCGGGACGATTTTGACGCCTTTATCCGGAAAAATCCCGATACCGGTGCAAAGCTGTTTCAAAATCTTTTGGGCATCGTGGTCGAACGCCTCCGGAGAACCAACGAGGCATACCGGGATGCGGTCCGCTGGGGCCTGGAAATCACCGGGACCCAGAAGATCAACTTTCATTATCTGATCACCGAAGACGTCGACATCCGCCTCGAGCTTCTCAACGGCAAAACCTTCGAAGGAAAGGTCATGCAGCTGGAAAAAAGCGACGCCGGCTACGAAGTCATCATCGTCAACAGGCTCGGCAAGCTGGCCATCATCCCCTACCACGCCATTCTTTCCGTGACCCTGGCCCAATAAATGTCGGCCCCGAAACGCACGACAGCGCCTGGGTCCCACGCTCACCGTTTTGTGGAGCAGTACGACGGATTGGTGGGCTTCGGCCTCGATCGCAAGACCGACGAACACACCCTGATCTACTACCTCCAGAAGGTTTCAGACGATGCCCTGGCGAAAACCCTGGTCGAACGAATGAGCGACGAAGAGCTGGAACAACTCTTTTCTTTGCTCAACAAGTTGATGAAAAAACACCTGAAAGACGGGGAATATCACCGGTTGTTTCTCAAAGAGGACCATCCATGACCCCGATGTCCGTGCGGGTTGGATTTCATGTTCAGTGAATTGCTGCTTACGCGCTACGCAGAGGTGCTCTTATGGGGTCTCGGCATCGCCAGACGGCAGCGGTTTCGCCCCAGGGACGTGATTCTGCTCCGGTTCGACCCTCCTGCCGTCAGACTCGCAGAGATCCTCTATCGCCGCATCCTGGAAAGGGAGATGCATCCGGTCATCCGAATGAGCCCGACCCCCGCCATGGAGCAGTCGTTTTTCCAGTGCGCAACCGACCCCCAGCTTCTTTTTACCCCTCCCGGCGAAGAGCCGCTGTATCGGCAGCTAAACGGCAGCATTTTTCTTCACGCCCCCGAGTCCCTGACCCACTTGAGCGGCGTTGATCCGAAAAAAATCGGCAGGGCTGCCGCCTCAAAAAAATTCTTGAGAGACATCATGACCGAACGGGAATCGTCCGGCCGCTTAAGCTGGACGCTGTGCCTGTTTCCCACAGAGGAGCTCGCGCGGCAAGCCGGCCTGTCCCTTCAGGAGTATACCCGCCAGGTGGTCCGGGCCTGTTTTTTAAATCGGGTCGATCCGGTCGAGCACTGGCAACAGCTGTATCTCCGGGCCCGATCGATGAAACAGCGGCTGAACCGCATGAAAACGACAGGCTACCGGATAGAATCGGAAAACATCGATCTTTATATTTCAGCAGGAGAAAAACGCAAATGGGTCGGAATTTCGGGCAGGAACATTCCGAGCTTCGAGCTGTTCACCTCGCCGGATTGGCGGCAGACCCGCGGTGTTTTTTATGCAGACCAGCCGTCATTTCGAAGCGGCAACTTCGTCAAGGGAGTCCGCCTGGAGTTTTCCCGGGGGCGGGTCGTCAAGGCATCTGCGGATCGGGGGGATGCGTTCGTCCGCTCCCAGATCCGGCTCGACAACGGCGCAGACAAGGTCGGCGAGTTTTCCCTTACCGACCGCCGGTTTTCCAGAATCGACCGGTTCATGGCCAACACGCTGTATGATGAAAACTTCGGGGGCCGGTACGGCAACTGCCACGTGGCGCTGGGCTCGTCCTATGAGAACACCTACCGCGGCCGTCCGGCCGACCTGACGCCGCAACGAAAGCGGAAGCTGGGGTTCAACGACTCTGCGCTTCACTGGGACCTGGTCAACACGGAAAAAAAGCGGGTCCAGGCAATCGGCCCCGGCGGACGGGCCAGAACGATCTACGAAAACGGGGAATTTCTTTTCTGAGGATTTTTACGCAACTTTCGGGATTCATGATACCGCGAAATGGATAATTTGCTGCCGGAACGCGAACCAGTGATCCAATCGCGGCAGCGATTGGATCACACTTTGTATTTGCCGAAATCCTCCGGAGACAGGTTCTCCAAATAATCGGTCCACTTTTTTCCTTCTTTGCTCTGGTCGACCGGCTCTCCCTTGTCGTCGGTCGGCTTGGACTTTTCGATCACTTTTTCGTCGATGTAGATCGGGGCCTTGAATCTGAGCGCAATGGCGATCGCATCGCTGGGTCGGGCGTCCATGTCAAAAGCGCCGCTTTCAGAAGAAAAATGGATTCGGGCAAAAAAGGTGTTTTCCCGCAAATCGCAGACTTCGATCTTGGAAACCGAAATCTGAAGCGTCTCCAAAAAATTTTTGAACAGGTCGTGGGTCATCGGCCGATCGAACTTGATTTCCTGAAGCGCCGATGCGATGGACGTCGCCTCCAGCAGCCCGATCCAGATCGGGACGGTTTTTTCCTGCTCCTCAATCTTCAATATGATAATCGGCGTATTGGAGGCCGGGTCCATGGTCATCCCCGCAATGCTTGCCTTATGCAGCATGGGAATCGACTCCTTTCCGTCCATGTTGATTCGGACGTTCAATTTCCGGTGTTCCGCGGAGGCTGTGGGAAAACGCCTCCTCGATCCGGACATTCAAAATCGTTCCGGGCGCCATCATCCCCCCCCCATGGGTCGGTGTGTCGAGAGCAAAATGGACGATGCGGTTCTGGGGCGTTCTCCCGGTCCATAGCGCCGTCCGATGCGCCTCCTGAAAATAGTTTTTTTTGCTGGGGCCTTCGGCCATCACCTGCTGGACGCTGCCGACCAGCGCCCGGTTTTTGCAAAGCGTGATCGTTTCCTGCAGGTCCAGCAGCTCGGCAAGCCGTCGTTTTTTGACCGTGTCATCGATTTTTCCGGCAAAACCGGAGGCCGGCGCGCTGGGACGATCCGAGTACTGGAAGGCAAACACGCCGTCAAATTGGACGGACCGCATCAGGTCGATGGTGTCGGCGAAATCCTCATCGGATTCACCGGGAAACCCGACAATAAAATCGGAGGTAATGCCGATATCCGGGCACACCGATCGCAGCCGACCGACCTTGTCCAGATAGTCGGCCCGGCGGTAGCGGCGGTTCATCCGCTTTAGCACCCGGTCGGATCCGGACTGGACCGGCAAGTGGATATGCCGGCAAAGTCTGTCCAGGGCGGCAAAGCAGTCGATCAGTTCATCGGAAAGGTCCTTGGGGTGAGAGGTGGTGAACCGGATTCGAGCCAGGCCGTCGATGCCGCTGACTTTTTTCAGCAGGTCGGCAAAGCTGCCGTAGCCTTCTTTGGCGCCATAGCTGTTCACATTCTGGCCCAGCAGCGTCACCTCCCGGACGCCGCTTCCAGCAAGGGCGCGGATTTCGGAAAGAATCTGCGACGGCGGGCGGCTGACCTCTCGGCCGCGGACGTAAGGCACCACGCAGTAGGTGCAGAAATTGTCGCACCCTTGCATGATCGTAACAAAGCGGGACGGGCCCGACGGCGCATCCAGCGGCTCGAGACCGTCGAAAATCGCCCCGCCGCCGTCCATATCCACGTCGACGATGCGCCCCCCGTTTTTTCGTATGCGTTCGACATGCCCGGCCAATCGACCCACCGCGTGGGTGCCGAAGACCAGATCCAGGTGAGGGATCCGCTCTAAAAGCCGCCTTCCTTCCTGCTGGGCCACACAGCCTCCGACGGCCACCAGCAGCTCCGGCCTGTGCTGTTTGCGCTTGGCCTGGCGCCCGAGGAAACTGTAGACCTTCTGCTCCGCCTTTTCCCGGATGGCACAGGTGTTGAGCACGATCAGATCGGCCTTGTCCGGAGAATCACATTGGCGGTATCCGATCGTCTGGAGCCGCTGCAGGATTTGCTCGGAGTCGTAGACATTCATCTGGCATCCGAGGGTATGAATGTAGCACTGTTGTTCAGTCATGATTCGGTTCAAAGGAATCGGCGCTTTGTCCGCCGGGGACAGGCGCCGCCTCCAGTCTGAGTTGGTCTGAAATCCCTTCCAGCAGTTCGTCGAGTTCCGGTTCGCATGACGAGCTCAGGTACAAAACCACACGGCCCTGCACCGGATCCAGCGTTCGAAGAACCGCAAGCCCGTCATAGCCTTCCAGAATGAATCGAAAATAGGCGATCTGTCGGCGATCCATTCGATAGTGGCGCTGGATCTCTTGCATAAGAAAATATAACCCTTTTTGGAGCAAATGAAAACCCCGGCAAAAACGCCGGCCGCCGTCAAAATCGTCTTGTCCATGGCACGAAGATGGTCTATAGCCATGCCCCATGCGAATCGATTGGGCCATGAAAGCAGCGGATCCAAGACAGGTGTCGACGCTTCAAAACGCCCTTCGATGCCACCGGCTGACAGCCCGGCTGCTGGTCAACCGGGGCATCCTGGCGCCTGAAGAGGCCCGAGCGTTTACGGCGCCGTCGCTTTCCTTTCTGCGGCCTCCCGCGGTGCTCCGGGACATGGCCCCCGCCGCCCAAAGGCTCGCCCGCGCTGTCATCGGAAAAGAGCCGATTCTCATTTTCGGCGACTACGATGCAGACGGCGTCACCGCCGCCGCCTTGCTGCATACCTTCCTGATTCATTGCAACGCAGACGTCAGGGTTCATCTGCCCCACCGCATCCGCGAGGGGTACGGCCTTCAGGAAATCCACATCGTGCGGCCGGCCCTTTCCAACCGGATCGGACTGATCGTCACGGTCGACTGCGGTTGTGCCAGCCACCGGGCCCTGGCCGCGGCAAAATCGGCCGGGATCGACGTCATCGTCACCGACCACCATCAGGTCTCCGATCCCCTTCCGGAGGCCGTGGCCGTGGTCAATCCATGCCGGCCGGACTGCCCTTCGAATATGGCCTTTCTCTCCGGAGCGGGGGTTTGCTTTTATCTGCTCATCGCCCTGCGCCAGCAGCTCCGGGAAGCCGGCTTTTGGAAGGGACGGATAGAACCGAACCTTCGGGATTACTGCGATTTGGTGGCCCTGGGCACCGTCGCGGACATGGTGCCCCTTCAACAGGAGAACCGGATCCTGGTTCGGGCCGGTTTGGATGTGCTAAACGCCGCGCCCCGGCCCGGCATGGCAGGACTCATGGCCGCTGCCGGCGTCGACCGTCCGTGGGCCGACGCAGAGGACCTGGCCTTTCGTCTTGCACCGCGAATCAACGCTGCCGGCAGAATGGCCCATGCCATGGCCGCCTTCCGGCTGTTGACCGCAACGGACCGATCTTCGGCCCGAAGGATCACCGCCCTGCTCGACCGGCTCAACGATCGGCGCCGTGAAAAAGAGGCGCAAATGCTCGCTCAGGCCCAGGAGACCCTCGAACGAAAACCGGAACTGAGCAGGCGTCGAACCCTCGTGCTCAGTCATTCTCATTGGCCGGAAGGGATTCTGGGGATCGTCGCCTCCCGCCTGGTCCGAAAGTTTCACCGCCCCGTCGTGCTGATCTCCACGCGGAGCGGAACCGGCAAGGGGTCGGCCAGGAGCATTCCGGGCATCGATCTGCACGGCGCGCTTGCGCGGGTCTCAGACAGCCTCGATCGATTCGGCGGCCATGCCATGGCCGCGGGGATCACAATCGCCGCGGACCGAATCGAAGAGTTCGAACACCGTCTGGAAGAAGCCGTCTGCCGATCGGCCGATCCGGAGGCGTTCGTCAAAACGCTGCCCATCGATGCAGAGGTGTCCTTTTCCGAAATCTCCGAGCCGTTGATGGAAGAAATCGATGCGCTTCGCCCCTTCGGGGAAGGAAACCCGGAACCGCTGCTCATGGCCCGGTCCATCGATGTGGTTTCTGCCAAGCCGGCCGGCGCCGACCACCTGAGGCTCCAGCTGCGGCAAGACAACGGGGCCGGCGGCCGTACTTTCGAGGCGATCCGGTTCGGGGCCGGAACCCATCTTCGACGAAACCGTTTTGAACGGATCGCATTTCAGCTTCGGTGGAACCGGTGGCGGGGCCGCCGTAGGCTCCAGATAGTGATTCAGGCCGTCGATGACGAATAGATTTTTTCTTGCAAAGCACAAACTCTGACAGTATGATCGCTCTACCGCAACCAAGGACCATTGCCAAGATCCAACATCGATAGAGGAAACCGCCCATGGGAAAAGTATTCAGGCCCAGCACCCGGGAAGCAAGCATCCTTTCGAAAATCGAGTCTTCGAAAGAATATGCCCGGAGAATGGCCATCAACGGCATCAAGGATTGTCTAGAACCCCTGGCCAACGCCATTGCATCGAAGCTGGTGGAAAACAAGCTCGTGGAAACCACCAACAAAAACCGGCTGGAGGAGCGCATCGGCAAATGCCTCGACAAGATCAGCCACGCAGACGACTTCGACATCGACTATCAGATCGCACCGATGCGCAACCTGGTCCCGCAGCCCCATGTGGTCAGCCTCTTTGTCACCTCTTTTGTCATCGAGAAGCTCATCGACGACAAGGAGGTCGTGGACATTTTCGGCTCAGACGAGGACCTGTACCTGTGCATCAACCAACAGGTGAGAAAGTTCCTCCCATGATCCATGCGCCCTTCGTTTCTACCCCGCCTCGTCAATGATCCGTTCAAAGACCCCGGCCTGTATATCCCCTTCCTGCTCCGGGGCCGGGCGCTGCTGTTCGATCTCGGCGACAATTCGACGCTTTCCCACCGCGACCTGCTCAAGGTCAGCCATGTCTTTGTCTCCCACACTCATATGGATCACTTTATCGGTTTTGACCGGCTGCTGAGGGTTATGCTGGGAAGGCAGAAGGAGCTGCATCTGTTCGGTCCGGAAGGGTTCATGGACAACGTCGAGGGAAAGCTGCGCGGATACGCATGGAATCTGCTCGGAAACGATGCCTATCCCCTGGTTCTGAAGATCACCGAGGTGACGACCGACCGCGTCAAGAGCCGGCGGTATCGGTGTCGGAACCGGTTTCGTCCCGACGGCGATCCGGTAGAATCCGGCTTCGGCCGGGCCCTTCTGGCCGAACCCGCGCTGACGGTCTCGGCGACCGTGCTCGATCATCGGATTCCCTGCCTCGGGCTGGCCCTCAAGGAACGGTTCCACATCCACATCTTAAAGGACCGGGTGGCCGCCATGGGCGCAGCGCCGGGGCCTTGGCTCGGACAATTCAAGGCCGCCGTCTACGGAGGCCTTGCACCGGACACCGTGTTCCAGGTTCCCCGCACCGGCGGCAGCGGCAAAGCCCGATTCACCCTCGATGCGCTTCAAAAGCAGATTACCCGGATCTCCCCCGGCCAGAAGATCACCTACATCACCGATGCGCAATACACGCCGGCAAACCGGCAAAGAATCGTTTCGTTGGCCGAAGACGCCGACCACCTGTTTATCGAAGCCGCTTTTCTGGAAGAAGACAGCGCCGCCGCCGAAGAAAAATCCCATCTCACCGCCCGGCAAGCCGGGGAAATCGCCCGTCTCAGCCGGGCCCGTCGAATGACAATCTTTCATTTTTCACCCCGGTACCGGGGCCGTGAAGAACAGCTCTACCGGGAGGCCGAAGAAGAATTCGCCGGCGGTCCGGCGGCCTGAACCGGGGTGGCCAGCGGCGGCGCTCGTATGAAACTACCCCAAAAGATCGGCCATTGAATACCCTTGGGGAAGCCCATCGTCCCGCGCCGAGCATCGCAAATCCGGGCGGATCAGGCCCTTTCGCTGTTTGAGGATAAATCCGCT
>CBFCZJ010000107.1:0-10610 GCA_965602445.1 uncultured Desulfobacterales bacterium
CTATCAAGGCGCTGATGTAAGGGTTCCTAAGGTGCTCAGACAGCGTATCCCGCCATCAAATCACCCATTTCGCTCCATTCGGAACCGGAAAGTTGTGCCATTAACCTCTCGATTGCTTGACCAATCAACCCGACACCCCCCGCGCATAGAAAGGGGCGTCGAAATCCTGGCGGTGGACGAAGCCAAGCTCGGCATCCACGTACCAGGCCGAGATAAAGCTGCACCGGTCGCAGCTCCAGAGCCAACGCTGGGTCGAATCGAACACCGGATCGAGGCAAAAGTCTGCCCCGTGCGGCGTCGTCGAAAGCAGGGTGGTCAGCTCGTCGACGGTCGGCAGGCGCCACGGCTCTTTGCCTGGCGGTTTTTGCCGGTTCAGTTCGGCAACGTGGCGCTTTGCCCCCTTCCATGTCACTGGATAGGGGGTGCCGGCCTGCTCCCACAAAAGGCCGGTGGCCTCGTCGAAAACGGTCCCGTCTGCCGCAGACCGAAGCCGGTTGGCTCGATACCGGCGGGGCCGCCATAACCGGTCCAGGGAAAAAAAAGTCCCCGCAGCCGAAGGCCTGACCTTGACCGCAATCCGCCGGCAGCGGAAGCGGCTCTGTGACACGGCGTGGGCGGGCATTGGCTCCGGCAGTTGGCAGATTTTCTCCTGGCGGATTTTCCAGTCTTCGTAGAGGGCCTCCAAGGCTGTTTTCATCTGTCCGGCGCTGCTGAACCGGTCGAGCGGCCTTTGGGCCGCGGCTTTTTCAAAAAAGGCATCCCACGCCGGATTCAGGTCCGGGTTGGACTGGCTGGGCGGATCGGCGCCGGACGAAGAGAGTTTTCCGGTCAACATGCGCCGGAGCATCACCCCTGCTGAAAACAGGTCGGCTTCGGGGCCGACGTCATCCGGCGCGGTTTCCTGCTCCGGTGCGGCATAGAAGGGCGAGCCGACTTTCAGATTGCCGGGGGCGTCGAAGCGTTCGCCGCGAAGCGTGGACAGGCCGAAATCTCCGATACGGACCCGGCCGCCGGCCGTGAGCAGCAGATTGAAGGGTTTGATGTCCCGGTGGATCACGTTGTCGAAATGGAGCCGGGCCAGGCCGTCCAAGGCCTGCAAGGCGTATTGCACGGCGCGGTCAAGGCGGAGAATGCGGGAGGGTCGGTCCGGCCGGTAGGCTTCACCGATGAGGTCGCCGAGGTTGACCGCGTGAAACTCCATGACATAAAACGGGACGCCCCCGGCGGTGTCGAAGTCGAGAATCGAGACCAGATTCGGGTGCCGAAGGCCGGCCATGGTCCGCGCCTCCTGGATGAACAGATCCTGCAGGCGGGCCTCGCCCATGAGGGCGGCAAGCGATGGGTGGGGCTCCAAGCGCTTTAACGCGCTGATTTTTCCGATCACCGGTTCGACCACTTTATAGACCCGCGCCATCTGGCCGCGTCCTAAAAGTCCCCGCACTTCGTATTTCCCGATTCGCCTCATGAGCGGGTCATCTACCTGAGCCTCCGCGCGTGGGCCCGCGGAAGGCCGGCCTTCAGTATTTTTCTCACCGTCGAGGCGATGTCGTATTGGACGAACCGGATCTCCAGACGGTGATTTTCGGTGTCCCAGAGGGCGTATTTGGCCCGGTTGTCTCCGTCCCGCGGCTGACCGACGCTGCCGACATTCACGATGTAGCGCAAATCGGGCAAAAGCTGTCGGGGGCCTTGCGTCAGCCGGTTCCATTGAATGCGCATGCCGTCAAAAGAGACAATATCCAGGTCGTGGGTGTGGCCGACAAAGCACATGGATTCTTCCAGCGCTTGAAGGCTTTTCTTCATCTGCTTTTCCGATACCTGGAAAAGATAGATCAGCGGCGAGTCGGGGGGAAATCCATGGACGAAGCGGGCGCCGGCCTTCACCATGGACGCCGGAAGTCCGGCCGCATAGCCCAGGCTGGCATCGTCCATCATTTCGGCGGTTTTGAGCAGGGACTCCCGGGCCGTTGGATTGAACAAGGAAAGGTACCGTCGGTGGGTGAGGGCCAGTTCATGGTTTCCGATGACCGAGAGGATTTTTCTGTGCCGGAGCGTTTCAATCACCCCCACCGGTTCGGGGCCGTAGCCGATGTTGTCTCCCAGGCAGTAGATGCGGTCGATCCCGATATCGTCGATGTCCCGGAGTACCGATTCGAAGGCATCCAGGTTTCCGTGGATATCGGAAACGACGGCGATTCTCACGGGCGAGCTCCTGCCGGCTTCTCCTCGGCCGGAATCAGGCCCGAGACCCGGTAGTTGAATTCATAGGAAAGCGAACGGCTCCAGGCCTCGTCGAACATGGTGCGATACCGGGTGCCGTCTTCGGGGCCGACCGGCTTTCCGTAGGAGAAAAACCAATTGGCAATGGGGGCGCCGGTGAATCCTAAGGCGATCCAGTAACGCCCCGGAGAAAGAATCACCGGCGAACGGGAAAAATCGAATGCTACCCAGTCGTAGCCGGGGGTAAACGGAATCTGGGAAAGCGGACGGATGTCGCTGGCTGCAATCACTTCGGCAGGAGCGCCCCCGTCGTCCTTGAAAAGCTCGGCCCAGAGCTGACCGTCCTGGTTGAAGCAATGAAGGGCCAAAGAAACGCTTTCCAGCAGCATGGGACGCTCCAGCAAAAAGGTCTGGGCGTACTGCTGGCCTTGGGTGGTGACGTATTCGGCGGTTTCCACCAGGAAATTGCGGCGGATTTCTTGTTTTTGCGCATCTTCAGCCGGCTGAAAACCGGAAAGAAAATCGACCCCCCGGGGAAATTCGAGGTTGCCGAAAGCGTGCGCCACCCGGTAGGAAAGGTCCTGCAGTCGTGCCGGAGGAATCTCTTCCGGCGGCGGGGGCGGCTCAGGGCGCTTGATTTGCGTAAAGGCGGCCTCCAGCCGGGGGCAGAGGAGAATTTCCCGGGGGCCGTAATCCGCTTTGACCGCGGACACCGCCACCCGGTCCTGATCGAAGCGGGCGTCGATTTCTTCCATGAACTCCGGCCGGCCCGAGGATCCTTTGACCCGGGTCCAGCGCAGGAGCCCATCTTGAATCGTCTCTGCGTTGTCCATGCCGATTTCGACCCGGACAAATCGATTGCTGACGAACAGTTCCGACCCCTGGGGATCGAAGGGGACCCAGCCCAGGTCGGGAAAGTAGACTTCGATCCAGCTGTGGCGGCCCTGGGCCATCTTCATGGTCAACGTCTCGCTGCCGAGCTGGATATCGTAGGGCTTCTTCAGTGTGAATCCGTTGACGATCCGGGTGGCAATGCCCGACGCCCGCAGCAGGGAGGCGGCCAGGTGCGAGTAGTTCTGGCAGTTGCCCCGGCCGTTTTCAAGAGCGTACAGCGCATCGGGGGCCTCGGGGGTGAGAACGTAGCGCAGGTGATCGACCATCCAGGTGAGAACCTTCTGGACGGCGTCGAATTGGGTGCTGGATTCTCCGGTCAGCTCATCGGAGAGCGCAACGATCCGGGGATCTTGGGTGGGAACCTGCGCGGTGGATGCCAGATAACGCCCGACTTCGGCCGGAAGGTCGCCCACCGGAAACGGCGCGTCTGTGCGCAGATCGTTCATGGAAACCGACGTTTCCAGCTCGAAGCTCAACTGGGCAGACACCGGACCGCCTTCACTGGGCCAGGTCAGCTCCAGAATTCGATTGCCGTGGACGTCGGTTTTCTCGGATGTTTTTGCGGGCTGCGGCTGGCAGTCGATGGTGGGGGGGCTCACATCCTGGCGAACCGTGGTCGAATGAAAAGAATGCGGGATGACATAGGTCAGGGTGATGGACCGGACATCGTCGGATGGGCGGATCCGGTGGGTCGAGCGGTATCGGATTTGCGAATACTGCTCGCCGGTGAGAAGATAATTTTCCGCTTTTGCGGCCGCTGCGGCCATCAGCAGAAAAACCAGCCCGGCAATCACCGACGAGTTCAGGTTTCGCATGCCGCCCCCTGGAGGTTTCATGGTTCTACTTTAGCCTGTTTTATTGCAGTCTGGAAATCCTGGTCCTTAGGACCCGGTCAGCGGCACTTGGCTCTGCCGTAGGGAATGATGAATGAAAAATTCGAAGCACGAAATCCGAAATGGTTCGACAAGCTCACTGCAGGCAGGCTCACCACCCTGCATGTCCTGAGCGGAGTCGAAGGGAGCAACGTCGAAGCGCAATCCCAAATGATCAAAATTCTCATCACCCAAACTGACGCAGGTAGAGCACGATCAGCTCCGGGCCGAAAAACAGGTAGGTAATGGCGCCGACAGCCAAAAAGGGGCCGAATGGAAGGGCCATTTTCATCCCTTTTTTCGCACGGAGCATCATGGCAAGGCCGACTGCGGTTCCCACGGCCGAGGAGACGAATATCGTGAACAAAACCCCCTGCCACCCGGTAAACGCACCGATCATTGCCAGAAGCTTGATGTCGCCGCCGCCCATGCCTTCTTTGCCGGTCAGGGCCGAATAGCCCCAGGCGATCAGCAGCAATGAGCCGCCGCCGGCCAAAATCCCCAGCGCTGCGTTGAAAAGACCGACGGAGGGAATGAACAGCGCTGCCAAAAAAAACAGCGGAATTCCGGCCAAGGTGATGCGATCGGGTATGATGCGATGATCGATGTCGATGAAGGTGATCACCTCCAGGGTGGCGGCAAACAAAAAAGACGCCCCGGCTTGGAAGCTGAGGCCGAATTTGAAGTAGGCGGCAAGTGCGGTGAGCCCCGCCAGAAGTTCGATCAGCGGATACCGCACCGAGATGCGGGCGCCGCAGCGGCGGCATTTTCCCCTGAGCCATAAATAGCTCAGCAGCGGAATGTTGTCGTAGGCGCGAATGGGGGTTTCGCATGCCGGACACGCCGAGGCCGGCCGGACGATGGACCGGCCTGCCGGAAGCCGGTAGATGCAGACATTCATGAAGCTTCCAATGCAGAGGCCGACGATGAACACGTAAAGAGAAAGGAGCATGGATCACAGTCCAGCATGGGTTCGGATAAAGAGGCTCACCGAGGCAGCCGCAGTGAAAGGCTTCTGACTTGAAAGACAATTCATACCGGCTGGGTATGGAAAAATCAATACGGATGTTGTAATGATCGCTTCTGTTTTTATATTATCAGTACCGTAAACGAGGCCGATCCACAGAAGGCCTCAAATCCAACCAGGAGGAAAGCAAGGACCTGCTATGGCGGAAACCGACAAGGACGATCTGATCAGCCTCATCGACGACGAGGAAGGAGAGGCCGAAATCCCGCGGACTCTTCCTCTGCTTCCGGTGCGAGACGTGGTGATTTTTACCGATATGCTCCTGCCGCTGTTTGTCGGCAGGAAACGGTCGATTCTGGCCGTCGAGGAATCGTTGACCCAGGACCGGTTCATTTTGCTGGCGACCCAGCGCGACTCGGTGGTCGAAAACCCGTCTCCGGAAGAGATTTTTGAGGTCGGCACGGTGGGGCGAATTCTTCGAATGCTCAAGCTTCCCGACGGACGGGTCAAAGCCCTGGTGCAGGGGATCTGCAAAGCCAGGATCTCCCGCTACGTGCGGAAAAAATCATTTTACCGGGTGCGGATCGAACTCGTCCCCGAGGCGGAAAACGAGCCGCTCGACATCGAAGTCGAAGCGCTCATGCGAAACGTCCGCGAGCAGTCTGAAAAGATTCTCTCCTTACGGGGGGAGTATTCCAGCGACGTCAGCAACATCCTGGACAACATCGAAGAGCCCGGAAAGCTCGCAGACCTGGTGGCCTCCAATCTGAAGCTCAAGATCGAGGAGGCCCAGGAGCTTTTGGAGCTGGACAATCCCGTAGAGAGGCTGAGGCGGGTCAACGATTTTCTCCACCGGGAGCTGGAGCTTTCGGCCATGCAGGCCAAGATCCAGTCCGACGTCAAGGACGAGATTTCCAAAAGTCAGCGAGACTACTTTCTCCGGGAGCAGGTTCGGGCAATTCATCGGGAACTGGGCGAGCTGGACGAAAAGGCCCAGGAGATCGAAGACTACCGCAAGCGGATCAAAAAGGCGAAGATTCCCGGTCCGGCCCGGCAGGAAGCCGAAAAACAGCTTCGGCGCATGGAGCAGATGCATCCGGATTCAGCCGAGGCGTCGGTGGTCCGCAACTATCTGGACTGGATCGTGGAGATGCCGTGGAGCAAATCCAGCCGGGAGATGATCGACATCCCGGCGGCAAAGAAGGTGCTGGACAAAGACCACTACGGACTGGAAAAGATCAAAGACCGGATTCTGGAGTACCTCAGCGTTCGGAAGCTCAACCCGAACATGAAGGGGCCGATTCTTTGTTTTGTCGGTCCGCCGGGGGTGGGCAAAACCTCCTTGGGGCAGGCGATCGCCAAAGCGATCCGGCGTCGGTTTATCCGGATTTCATTGGGGGGGATTCGGGACGAAGCCGAGATCCGGGGGCATCGGCGCACCTACATCGGCGCCATGCCCGGGCGAATTCTCCAGGGGCTGAAACAGTGCGGCGCCAACAACCCGGTGTTCATGATGGATGAGATCGACAAGCTGGGGGCCGATTTCAGGGGCGATCCGTCTTCTGCCTTGTTGGAGGCCCTGGATCCTGAACAAAACGCCGCCTTCAGCGACCACTATCTGAATCTGCCGTTTGACCTGTCCAACGTGATGTTCATCCTGACGGCAAACTATACCGACACCATCCCCTCGGCGCTGCTGGACCGCATGGAGGTGATTTCCCTGGCGGGGTACACGGAAGAGGAAAAATGCAACATCGCCCGGCGGCACCTGATCCCCCGCCAGATGAAGGAAAACGGCCTGAAAAGCGGACAGGTCCGGATCAGCGACGGTGCCTTAGAGCAGATCATCACCGAGTACACCGCAGAGGCTGGGGTGCGAAACCTGGAGCGGGAGATCGGCAGCATCTGCCGGAAAATCGCCCGAAAGGTGGCCGAAAAGAAAAAGGGACCGTTTCAGGTAACCCGGGCCAATCTTCACACCCACCTGGGGATCGCCAAGTATCAGCCGGAGATGGATAAGGAAGAAAGTCAGGTCGGGTTGGCCACAGGATTGGCCTGGACCCAGGCCGGTGGGGAGGTTCTTTATGTGGAGGCTTCTTTGATCAGCGGCAAAGGAGAACTGATCATTACCGGCCAGCTAGGGGAAATCATGCAGGAATCGGCCCGCGCCGCCCTGAGCTATGTGAGGGGCAATCTTTCCTTGTTCGGCGTCAAAGAGAATTTTTTTGAAAACCGGGACGTGCACATCCACGTGCCGGCAGGAGCCATTCCCAAGGACGGCCCTTCGGCAGGGGTTGCCATGGCCACGGCGCTGGCGTCTGTGGTTTGCCAGACGCCGGTCTGCACGGATGTGGCCATGACCGGGGAGATCTCCTTGAGAGGGCGGGTCCTTCCCATCGGTGGTTTGAAGGAAAAGTCTTTGGGGGCGCTTCGGGCCGGGATCCGAACCATCCTGTTGCCGGATAAAAACCGAAAAGAGCTTGTGGAGCTTCCGAAAAACGTGCGCCGGAAGATTCGTTTCGTGCCGGTTCGGCACATGGATGAAGTGCTGCCCGCGGCGTTGGAGTCGTTTCCACCGCGAAAATCGAAGGGGGGCAAGAAGACCGGAAAGTGATTCTGCTCGCATTGGATACCGCGACCCCCAGCTGCAGCGTGGCCCTGGTCGAAGACCAGCGGGTGATGGGGGAGCTTCGGCGGCATGATGGCGAAACCCATTCGCGGCATCTGTTGACCATGGTCGACGACCTTTTGGGAAGCTGCCAAGTGGCGCTTTGCAATGTCGACGCGATTGCCGTCACCCGGGGCCCGGGCAGCTTCACGGGAATTCGCATCGGGATGGCTACGGCAAAAGGGTTCGCTGCGGCATTGGGCATCCCTCTGGTGGGGGTTTCCAGCCTCGATGCCCTGGCGCTGCAGGCTTCGGAATCGGCGGGACTGTGCTGCTGTCTGGTCGATGCCCGAAAACAGGAAGTCTACTGCGGCATCTATCGCTCCGATGGGCGGGGGGCGATCCGGCAGGTCCAAGAGCCTTTTGTCGCCGGCCCGGATCAGGTGGCGGCAATCATCAAAGAGCGCTGCGTGTTGATCGGAGACGGGGCCCTGTTGTACCGGCAGCGGATCCAGGAGCGGCTCGGGCCGCTGGCCCGCTTTGCACCGGAGGCGGATCACCGGATCCGGGGCGCCACTGTCGCCCGGATCGGCTTGCAGCGGATGGCACGCGGTGCAGACGAGGCCGGCAACGATCTTTTGCCGCTGTATATTCGAAAATCCGATGCCGAGCTCTCGCTGGGTTCAGCTTGACAAGAAGAGCCGGTTCTTGTAAATAAATTCGATTTGGGTGTTTTATAGGGCAGGGATCTGATGGGACCTGAAAAAAGCGATCCAAATTACCAATGGCCTGAGGCGCAGCGGTTTACGACCCTGCCGATTGCCGCCGAAGGCGTGCCGATTCTTGCCGCGGCCGCATTTATCACACTTGTCCTTGCCCTTCTTGAGCTGACGATTCCGGCACTGATCGGACTGTTCGCCGCCGTGTTTCTGGGATTCTTTTTCCGGGATCCGGACCGGGTGGTGCCCCGGGATGAAAAGGCGGTGGTATCGCCGGCAGACGGCCGGGTGTTGGCTGCCGGGATCATAGAGGACGGCGGCGGGTTTTACGAAGGAAAATGCTTGAAAATCAGCATTTTTATGTCGATCTTCAACGTACATGTAAACCGGATTCCCGCGTCGGCGACGGTTCGCCGAATCGAATATCATCCCGGCCGATTTTTCAGCGCGAACCTGGACAAGGCCTCGGCGGAAAACGAACGCAACGCCGTGTTCATGGAGACCGAAGACGGGCAAAGGTTTTCCACCGTTCAGATTGCAGGGCTGGTCGCCCGGCGGATCATCTGCCGCATTTTGCCGGGAGATTCGGTATTGCGGGGCAGGCGATTCGGCCTGATCTGCTTTGGATCCAGGCTCGATGTCTACCTTCCGCCGGAGGTTGAAAGCGCGGTTCGGAAGGGGCAGAAAGTCCAGGCGGGCACCTCGATTATCGGCTATCTTCCCTGAATCATTACCGGGGCAGTGCACCAGGCGCGATTGCAGGCATCGGGCCGGGATCTCTCATACGGTCCCGCGATGTGAGAATCGCATATTCACCAGTCATGGCTCGCTTTGCCGGGGCGGACGTGACGAAACGATCCGGCAAAGAGCGACATGGACACGAAAAAACAGTATCAGATCGCGGTGATCCCCGGGGACGGAACCGGGCCTGAAGTCGTGGCCGAGGGGATCAAGGTCCTTCGACAGGCGGCCAAGAAGTGCGGGTTTGCGCTTTCATTGACCGAATATCCCTTCGGAGGGGCGCATTATCGGCAAACCGGCGAAACGCTGCCGGAAGATGCGCTGGCTTCGCTGGCGGCTGCAGATGCCATCTACCTTGGCGCCATCGGACATCCGGATGTCAAGCCCGGCCTTCTGGAAAAAGGGATTCTCCTTGCGCTTCGGTTTCATTTGGACCTGTACGTGAACCTCAGGCCGGTGAAGCTCTATGAGGGCGTAGAAACCCCGTTGAAGGGCAAGACCCCTGAAGACATCGATTTTGTCGTGGTCCGGGAAAACACCGAAGGCCTCTACGCCGGGGCCGGAGGCTGCCTGAAGCGGGGAACCGCCGACGAAGTGGCGGTTCAAGAATCGATCAACACCCGCAAAGGCGTGGAGCGCTGCATTCGCTTCGCCTTCGAATACTGCCGGAAGCGAAATCAGAAAAAGAAGTTGACCCTTTGCGGCAAGACCAATGTGCTGACCTACGCGTTCGACCTCTGGGAACGGACCTTTGCCGAGGTCGCCGCAGAATACCCGGACATTGAAACCGACTATGCCCACGTGGACGCCATCTGCATGTGGATGGTCAAAAATCCGGAATGGTTCGACGTGATCGTCACCGACAATATGTTCGGCGATATCATTACCGATCTTGCCGCCATGATTCAGGGCGGCATGGGGGTGGCCGCAGGCGGCAACATCAACCCTGCCGGGGTTTCCATGTTCGAGCCCATCGGCGGGTCGGCGCCCAAGTACACCGGCAAGGGCGTCATCAACCCGATTGCGGCCATCTCAGCGGCCCAGTTGCTGCTGGAGACCCTGGGCGAAGACAGGGCGGCGGGCATGATCGAAGCCGGCGTGATCAAAGTACTCAAACACGATCTGAAGAGTCTTTCCGCCGGCCGGATGGGATACAGCACCTCCGAGGTCGGCGATCTGGTGGTTCAGCATATCGAAACGATCGAATCGGCGGACACCGCCGAGCAGATAAGGAGCCGATGAATCGTGGAACGCGTACCGATTACCAGGGATGGATACGAAGCCCTGAAAAAGGAGCTGGAACGGCTCAAGAGCGTGGACCGGCCCCAGAACATCCAGGCCATCGAAGAGGCCCGGGGCCACGGAGACTTGTCCGAAAATGCCGAATTCGAAGCGGCCAAAGAGCGCCAGGGCTTTATCGAGGGCCGTGTCGGCGAACTTGAATTCAAACTGGCCAACGCCGACATCATCGATCCCGGCACGCTGCCAAAGGATCGAGCCGTGTTTGGAACCCGGGTGCTGGTCGAGAATATCGATACCGGTGAAAACCTGGAATACCAGTTGGTGGGCCCGGACGAGTCGGATATCGG
>CBFCZJ010000108.1:0-10490 GCA_965602445.1 uncultured Desulfobacterales bacterium
TCGACACCCGCACGGACTTCTCCTTGATGAACGACCTGGCCTCCGAGCACCCCGAGAAGCTGGAGGAGATGAAGGCGCTTTTCATGAAGGAAGCCGAGAAAAACAAAGTGTTTCCCATCGGCGGCTCGATGTTCACCGCGATTAACACCGCCGAGATGAAGCGCAGCGCCAATACCGAGTGGACCCTGTTTGAAGGGATGACTCGGATTCCCGAGTTGCAGGCGCCCAACGTGCGCAACGGCAGTATCCGGGCCGAGATCGAAGCCAATGTGCCGAAAGGTGTCAACGGGGTGATCTTTGCCATGGGCGGCTACACCGGTGGCGTGAGCCTGTATGCCTTAGATGGCGAACTCTACTACGAGTACAGCGCGTTGCTGCTCAAGCGCGACAAGATAAAGGTCGGCCCGTTGCCTGCAGGCGACGTGACGATCGCGTTCGAGATGCGCACGCCCCTGCAGCGCGCGGCCCCCGCCGACGTGAAATTCTGGATCAACGGCAAGGAGGCCGCCAAGGGCACGGTCCAGCGAACCATACCCGCTGTCTTCACGGCATCGGAGACCTTCGATGTGGGGATAGACACCAGTTCCCCGGTGGCGGATGACTATGTGGACAAGGCGCCCTTCGAATTCGAAGGGACGTTGAAGAAGATTTTTTTCAAGAACCTGCCGGTGGAACAGCCTGCTTTCGCTGGAGAGCCGGATGATTGATTGATACCGGCATGTTTCACAATACAGGTAATGAGCAATAGCATGGACCGGGCAGGCCCGCTTGTGGCGGGCCTGCCTCAGAATAAGAAAGATAGGCCCCATGAAAACAAGCCCGGAGAAGACAGGCAAAACGTGCATAAAACCAAAAAGAATAAGCCCGTGGGCAGTTATGGCCGTCTGCCTGGCCCTGATGCAGACGGCCGCCGGCGTCGCCGCGGCCCAACCGCTGGATTTTAAGGTCATTGCCGGAAAATGGGCCCGCATCGACGGCAGTTACACCCTGCACGTCGAAGATGTCACGTCCGAAGGCGCAGTCAATGTGCGCTACTTCAATCCCGGGGAAATCCATGTGGCCCAAAGCCAAGCCGGCACCCAGGAGGGACGGATCAAGCTGTTCGTTAAACTGCAGGACGAGGGCTATCCCGGCTGCACATACACCCTGTTCTATTACCATGAACAGAATGCACTGGCCGGCGTGTACTACCAAGCGGCTGTGGGCCAGAAGTATGAGGTAGTATTCGTCAGAAAACCGTAGGGGCGAATCATTATTCGCCCTATCCCTTGAGGGAAAAAAGGCACAGCGATTTCGGCCTCCGATATCCAGCTCATCCAGGGAGTATCCTGGTATTTGACGCAAGTGGGCGGCTCACCCGTATCGCCGCCGGCCGATGGCAAACAGCCCCATATGGCGCTGGATCCGGTAAAGAAACAGGGTACCGGTTTTGCGGGGTGCAACAATTTCTTCGGAAACTACGAGCTGGACGGATCGTCGCTGAGCTTTGGCCCCTTGGGCGCAACGCGAATGGCCTGCCCGGATCTCGAAACGGGCCTGGAAATGAGCGTCTTTGAAGCATTGGAAAGCACCCGCAATTGGAAAAAATCGGATGGAGAGTTACTGCTGCTGGATGAAGATGCCGTGCTCGCCCGTTTTAGTTTTCAAAAAAATGAATCGTAAGAGGAGAAAAGGAACATGAAAGTAAAAGCCTATTTATACACCATTATTGGTTTGATGGTTTGTGCGGGATTGTCCTGTCCTGTCTTAGCGGCTGAAACATCCCCCTACATGGGCGGTGACGTGGATCTCACCAAAGCGCCCAACGGCGCCATTGTCAGGCAGGAGGTGCTGGAGACCAATACAAAGATTATGTATCTCGAACCAACGACTGAAAAACTGGCCGACGGTGTCTGGTGTATTGGCGGGTATTCTCTTGCCAATACCACCGTCATCGAGGCCGAGGACGGTCTGATTGTCTATGACACCGGAGACACCAAAGAAGAGGCGGAACACATTCGCGATGCCATTAAAAAGATCAGCGACAAGCCGGTGAAAGTGATCATCTACAGCCACTCCCATTATGCCCTGGGTGCAGGGGCCCTTGTGGATAACCCTGATGACGTGCTGGTGATCGGACACCCGAAGGTAAACGAGACCGTAAAAACAACAATGCAGGGAGGCGGTGCACCATCGGCCATTCCCGAAGTCGGCCCCTATATGACCCCGCGGGTGATGATTCAATTAAATAGCTTTTTGCCCGAAGAAGGACCCGACGCGGCCCTGTCCGGCAGACTGGATATCGGCAAGCCCACAGCATTTATTCCTGCAAACAGGACGGTAAAGGACGGGGAAGAGTTGGACGTGCTGGGCATCAAAATGCAGTTTTTCACCGAATATACCTCTGATGATTTCAACCTGACGGTCTATGTGCCGGAAAAAGGTCTGGTCATGAATAACTTTTTCTGGCCCGGCACGCCCAATATCTACACCCTGCGCGGCGCGGTGTACAGAGATCCGCTGATCTGGCGTGACGGCCTGAAAGTAATCCGCGACCTGGAGCCGGAAATACTTACCAGTACCCATACCAGGGCAATTGCTGGAAAGGATGAGGTCATGAAAAGGCTTACAGGCTATATGGACCAGCTGACCCTGACCTATGACCAGACCCTGCGCGGTATCCTGGGAGGGCTGACACCCGATGATATTCGCCACAGGATCTATATTCCCGAACATATGAAAGAGATACCTGAAAACGCCCAGTCCTATGGTGAAATCATCCATTTTCCGGAAGCCATCTACCAATATGTCATCGGCTGGTTTGACGGGGATATGACCAAACTTTTCAAAATTGCACCCAAAGATGAAGCCCGGCGCATGGTCCAGCTCATGGGTGGTAAGGAGAAGGTGGTGGCCGCCGCTAAAAAAGCCCTGGAACAAAAAGAGTATGCCTGGGGCGCACAGGTTATCCAGTATTCATATCTACTGGACCCCACGGACAAAGCGGTGCGTCAACTCAAGGCCGATTTGCTGAGACAAATGGGGTATCGCACCACCGGCTCCATCGCCAGGGCCTTTTTGCTGACCGAAGCCCTGACGCTGGAAGGCAAGGTCACCTATCCCAAGCTGATACCGCCGTCAAAGGAGATTATTGCAGCCTCGCCGGACACCTTCGTCAACTTTTTCCGGGTACGCATCGACCCCCAAAAAAGCGAGGACACGGACAAAGTGGTCGAATTCGTCTTCACCGACAAAGGCAATCTCGGCGTAGCCCTGCATGTTCGCGGAGGTATTGCGGAATATGTGCCCGTGCCGGCCGATCACTATCGCCAATCGGACTTCGTCTTGAAACTGGACTCGGAAACCTGGGCCGGGCTCTACCTGAGCGCCGTCTCGCTGACCAATGCCATCGACTCCGGAAAGGTGAAGTTGACGGGCGACAGGGGTGAAGTCACGAAGATTTTCGACATGTTCGACAAGTTCAATCCGACCAAGAACTACACGGTGCCACCGCTGGAGGATTGATTGCAGGCTTTTAAAAAAGAATGGGGATAAAATGAATAAAACGATTCTAATGTATGGAAAGCGGCTGTGTGTTCTGGCGTGCTTTCTCTTTTTAATTGGATGCACAAGTGCCGGCACCATAAAAATTCCGACGGAAGTTCCGGAAATCCATCCCGGTCTTCTGGCCGGGTATCTGTATACCGAGGCCCTTCCCAACAGTCTTGAACTGATTCCGCCGCCGCCTGGCGAGGGATCTGCCGCATTCGCACTGGACGAAGAAGTCATCCGGAAAGTGTTACCATTGAGGGATACGCCCCGTTGGAATCTGGCGATCGAGGATGCAAATCTTGATTTTCCGGAGGCGCTTGGCGCCTTTTCCTGCGCGCTTGGAATTCCGATTACTGATAAAGACACGCCGCATCTGTGTATGCTTCTGCGGCGATCGGGTGCGGACGCGGGGCTTTCCACGTATACGGCCAAAAAACATTACCAGCGGAAACGTCCGTTCATGGTGAGCGGCGAGCCTGTCTGCACGCCGGAAGAGGAAGACCTCCTGCGTAAAGATGGGTCCTACCCTTCCGGGCACACGGCCCTTGGATGGGCGTGGGCCCTGATTTTAACGGAGATTGCCCCGGACCGGGCCGATGCGATTCTGGCACGCGGGAGGGCATTCGGCGAAAGCCGGAACGTGTGCAACGTCCACTGGCACAGCGATGTGGTTGAGGGGCGTTTCATGGGGGCTGCCGCTGTTGCAAAGCTGCACTCGGATCCGGTGTTTTGTGCCGAACTGGCGGCCGCCAAGGCGGAATACAAAGATGCTGTTGCCAAAGGCCTGACGCCTTTGCGGAATTGCGCAAAAGAGGCAGCGGCGCTCGCCAGATGAAGACGATTGCTACCTTTTAGGTGGGAAAATGATGAAACACAAAAAGCTCCTGATGATCGTTCTGATAGCAGGCCTGGTCGCCTTGCAAGCCACTGCCGGCCGTGCTCAGGCCACACCTTCCAGAGCCGGAAAAGAGACCGCCGCGAACAATTTTCTCCAGCGTGGATGGTATGCCGAGCGGGGGGTCGAGCTGCCGCGGCCGTTTGGGATCGGCGTAAACGCCATATTCATGAAACGGGATATCTCCGTAACCGATGTAACGGTGCAGGTGGGCAATCTGCCGCCGCAGAGTATTTCCGACCGTTTCGATTTCGAGGTCAGCAACCGAACCACGCTGTCCATGGTGCGTTTCGATGCCTGGGTGCTTCCTTTTCTGGATGTATACGCCATGGTCGGCGAGACCCGAACGGACACATCCTTGTCGACCACGTTCGAACTGCGCCCGCCGCTGGGTGCTCCGGTGCCGGTGACGATCGAGACCGATCAACAGGTCGACGGCCCGCTTTACGGCGGAGGGGCGACGGTGGTCTTTGGCGGCGACGCGTGGTTTGCCATGGCCGATGCCAACTATTCCCGGTCCGATCTGGACACCTTCGACGGCACCTTAGATGTCTGGTTTCTCAGCAGCCGTCTCGGCTGGCACCGCACGTTCGATCGCCATCAGGTGCAGCTGTGGGGCGGGATCGGCTACACCGACGCCAAGCGGACCCTGACAATAAAAACCGACCTGCCGGTGTTCGGTCCCACGACCGTCGAAGTGGAACAGGAACCGGTGGACCCGGTCACCTACCAGTTCGGCGGAAGGCTGAGCCTGAACCGCCGATGGGATCTCATGGCCGAGGTGGGAAGCAATTTCGACGATGCCAGCATGCTGGTTTTGTCGGCCACTTTTCGATTTTAAGCCGCGGAAGGCCGCATATAGTAAAGATCCGAGCCCAGAGGAACCAGCTTCGATATAAGCCCAGAGAGCATGAATCGGTTTGTGGCAAACGCAAATCCGAAATTCGAATATCGAAATTCGAAACAGATTCTAAACCAGAATTTTCAAATGACCAAAACAAGCACATCCATCAAAACAACGAAGCTGAAGAGAGTCGATTCCCCACGTGCCGGTGCGGTAGACTGGGAGACTGAATCGCTGAAAGGCGGGTTATGATCGTGGGATGGCTCCTTGCGAAGAAAGACGACTCGACAGCGCTTCTGATGGCCTCGGTGTTGTGGATCGCGGTGCTATCTGCGCTGCTATGCCTCCCGCTTCAAGCCGGTGCCGAAGAAGAGGCAAAAAGACAGCAGCGCAAAAACTACGCGGCAGCGCCGATCGTCGTATCCAACCCGGCCATCGGCACCGGTGCCGGGGCCACCGGGATGCTTTTTTACGATGTCGGCAGCGAGAGGGATTCACAACCGCGCTCCAGTGCTCAGCTGGTCGGGGCTTACACCAACACGGATTCCTATTTTGTCGGGATCTTAAACAGCCTTCACCTGCTGCAAGACCAGGTGAGAAGCAAAGCCGGTCTGTTTCACGCGAACATCAACAACGAATTTAGGGATCCGCTCGGAGGAGAAGCCGATTTTTCGACCGACATTCTGGCCGCTTACCTGCAGGCGACCTACCGCATCGGGGGCGACTGGTTTGTCGGCCTTCAGGGTCTGGTGTCGGACGTCCGATACCGGCCGGACACCCCGCAAGACGCCGACTACCTGGATCGGGTCGGCGCCGAGGACGCCACTTCCGGCGGGATCGGGCCGGTGGTTTCGTATGATTCCCGGGACAACATCCACTATCCCAGCTCGGGAACCCTGGCCGAGGTAAAGGGTTTTTTCAAGCCGTCATCCTGGGGCAACGAGGCGGACTATGCCGTCGGCGACGCCGCCGTCAACCACTACATCGGATTGACGCCGGCACACGTTCTGGCCCTGCGGGTATACGGCCGCACCGGCACGGAAGACACCCCCTACACAGACAAGTCCCGCCTCGGGCAGCAAAGCGACCTGAGGGGGTTCAAATCCGGCGAGATCTCGGGCCGGACGCTTCTGGCCGGCCAGGCGGAGGTCCGGTGGCAGTTTGCCGAGCGCTGGGGGGCGGTGGCTTTCGGCGGCCTTTCGAAATTGTGGGACGACGACCTGCAGGCGCTCATCACCGAGGATGTCTACTACAGCGGCGGCGTCGGCCTCCGGTACATGATCAACGCCGACCAGAAGATCAACTTCCGCGTCGACGCGGCCGTCGGCAACGGCGATAATAAAGGGATTTACGTCGGTATCCGGGAAGCATTCTGACAAAATCGGGAGGTGTTTATGAGAGCAACTCTGGCCATTCTGATCGCGCTGTGCAGCTTCTGGACCGCAGCCGCCCAGGCGGGTATCGATGCGACCGGTGACACCTTTTTCTCTTTAGCCGGTTCAACCAACTGCCCGGGGGATGTTTTTCTTCTCCCCACCGGGTTGCCGGACGGGCTTCGACCTGCAGACCACTTCAAAGAAAACCGTTCATCCGGCCGTTTCAGTCCTGTTTTTCCGGAAACGGACGAATCTCCTTCCATCTCCGGCAGGAAGCAGTGGACGGCTGCAGCCCGGTCTGAAACCGGTTCGCTGCCGGAAGTGCATGCCGCTTCAGATTCAATAGAGAACGAAGACGGTGAACGCTGGTCGTCTTTTCTACCCCTGATGGCCGAAGAGGTCGAAAAGCGGGGGATCGAGCTGCCCTTGCCCTTCGGGGTGTCGTTTAACACCGTACTGATGAGGCGCGATGTGGAGGTGACGGAGGTGGCCGGTGCCGTCAACGGACCGCCCAGGGATCTTTCCAATTTCATCGGCATCGATACCAACACCTCCGTTTCGTCGCTTGCCCTGCGGCTGGATGCCTGGCTGCTGCCGTTTCTGAATCTTTACGTCCTGGGGGGCTACATGCAAAATTCACCCAATCTGTCCCTTACGCTGACGGTCCCGACGCTGGCGCCCCCCGGCACCCGGCAGATCACCGTCAATACCACCGGGGAACTGGACGGTGCGGTTTACGGCGGCGGCATCACGCTGGTGGGCGGATACAAGGATTTCTTCCTCTCCCTGGACACCAACATGACCTATGCCGATCTTGGCGGCAATTTCGATGAGAAGATCGATGTGATCCTCCATTCGCTGCGGACCGGCTGGCGGGGCCAGGTGGGCAACGCCATGATGAACCTTTACGTGGGAGGGATGTATTGGGACTCGGAACGAGAGGTCAGCGGGTCTTTGCCCCTGCAGGGGGGCGACACCTTGAATTTCAAAGTGCTGCAGAAACCGGTCGACCCCTTCAATTACAACGTAGGCATGAACGTTGAAATCAGCCGGCAATTTCAGCTCGTAACCGAGTACGGCACCAATTTTTCGGACATGGACATGCTGACCCTCTCTTTGGCATTCCGATTCTAACTGGGTTAAAAGGGAATCCGCCGAGGGCCGAAACGCTTTCGCGGGGTTCAGTTGTCGACATGAACAATCACACAAAAAGGAGAGAATCATGCGAAACGGTATCTTGATCATTGCCATGCTGAGCATCGTGCTCGTCTGCACCGGAACCGTGGCAGCCGGGCAAAAGGGGCCGGTTGAATCCATGGCCGAGGGGCTGGTCGAAACCGTGGCTACAGGATGCGAGAAGGAACTGCTCGCCTACTGCAAGGACGTGACCCCCGGCGATGGACGCATCCTGGCGTGCCTCTATGCCCACGAGGACAAGTTGAGCGGAAAATGCGAATATGCCCTGTTCGACGCAGCGGCGCAACTCGAGCGGGCCATATCCGCACTGAGCTATGTGGCCAGCGAGTGCGGGGACGACCTCGACAAGTACTGCGCCGACGTGCCGGCGGGAGGAGGCCGGCTTCTGGATTGCCTGGATAAAAACGAAAAGAAAGTCAGCAGCCGGTGCAAGCAGGCGCTGAAGGATACGGGGCTGAAATAGGGCCGCCCGGCTAAAAAAAAGCTCACGGGCCGTGCCCAAGATTAGGGCCTCGACCGGTATGTTGGGCTGAGAGCAGCGAAGCCCAACAAAGAAAGGTTCGCCACGGTGTTGGGCTTCACAGGTTCAGTCCAACCTACCGGCTGAACCCTTTGATAGAAGGACAATCGGGTGCAAGAGATGTTTTGTTTTTAAGAAGTTGCTGTCCTCTGTCATCCGTCGTCTGTCATCTGGTAGCCAAACGGCCCACCCTGCAACTGACTGGGGAGAAGAACGATGCGATTTTTATTGATCGGTCTGGCCCTTTTGCTTTCGATTCCACAGGCTGCCCATTCGACGGCCGACGGTCCGGACCACTGGAAAGTGCACGGCATTGCCGGAGACGATGTGCTCAACATCCGGCAGGAAGCCGACCCGAAATCCGAGAAAATCGGGGAGGTCCCGCCCGACGGAGAGTGCATAAAGAACATCCGGTGCGTCGGCGGGCTGACCTTCGAAGAGTTCACCACCTTGCCGGAGGCGGAGAAAAAGAAGATTGAAAAGGAGCGGCCCCGGTGGTGCCTGATCGAATACAACGGCGTGACGGGGTGGGTGAACGGCCGCTACCTGAGGGAAGGCGGATGCCCGGGGCAGTAGTTGCGATCGAAGCCGCCAACCATGTTGTTGGCCCCGGACATGTTCTACCGTTACAGTGGGAAATTGAAAAAGCACGAAATTCGAATCTCGAAATCCGAAACAAATACGAAATTCGAATGTTCGAATGACCAAAAAAAGCCTGGTTCTATTAACGACAGTATCGGTGCTAACTCGTATGAAACTTCGGTCGACAACGGGGTCTCTTGTAGGGCACGACCTCCGTGTCGTGCCGGTCTGAACGGCACGGAGGCCGTTCACTACATCGGCAGAGGCTTCGGGGGAAGTTTCACCCTTGATCAAACTGATCGCATCGCGGTCAGCGGCGGGGCTTATGTGAAACTTCGCCATAACCAATCCGTCATGCCGGACCCCGGATCGAGTCCGGGGCAGGCTTTGATCCGGGATCCAGAAGTGGTTGTGTTTTCTGGATTCCCCTTTCGACTTCGCTCAGGGTGGTGAGCCTATCGAACCACGGCTTTCGCCGGAATGACGGAAAAAGCAGTATGTCAACTTTTTGCGGATGCACCATTCAAAAGAGAGGAAAGCCGATGAAAACCGTATCCATCTGTTTTGCAATCCTGTTTTTGGCCGTGTCTGCCGCCGGTCTTCATGCCGCCGATGTCAGGGACTATTCGGCGACCATCAAGGTGTTCCAGGAATCCCCTGCCCTGAAACCATATTTTGCAAGCGCCTACGGATATGCGGTCTTTCCCACCATCGGAAAAGGCGGCGTCGGCATCGGCGGCGCCTACGGAAGAGGCCAGGTCTATCGAGGTGGGAAGGTGACCGGCGTCTCCAAGATGTTCCAGGCCTCCATCGGGTTTCAGCTCGGCGGCCAGGCCTACAGCCATATCATCTTCTTCCAGGACCGGCGCGCCTACGACGAATTTACCAGCGGCAGTTTCGAATTCGACGCCACCGCATCGGCCGTGGCCATCACCGCCGGTGCCCAGGCCCAGGCCGGTACGAAGGGGGCCACCGCCGGGGCCAGCGCCGGCCCCAGGACCGCCGCCCAGGCCGGCGGCGGGTACAACAAGGGGATGGCCATCTTCATCCACGCCAAGGGCGGACTGATGTACGAGGCGACCGTCGCCGGGCAGAAATTCAGCTTCGAACCGGTTTCGTAGAGTGCGATGTATTGAAACTGCCGTTCGGATTCATAAATAGGTCGACACGAAAGTACCCTGATGAAAAAGGTCGTTAAGTTGCCGCGCCGTCTATTTGCTACGCGCAAAGCTGCGCGCACCATGGCTCTATTCTTTCTTGCCGGTGCGCTTTTGCACGGATGTGCCGGATTCAACCCGCCACCGTCGAATGAAGCCTTTTTCCAGAGCCGGACCGGACGTGATGGTAAGATTGCCTCCCATCTCATTGGCAATGATGTGAGCCAGGGTGGTCTTCCCGAGACCCGGGGGACCGTGCAAAAGCACATGATCGATGGGTTCGTTGCGCTGCATGGCTGCTTCGATGGCAATCTTAAGCGTTTCCACGACTTCGGCCTGTCCCACATAGTCGGCAAGTCTTTCCGGACGTAAAGATAATATTTCGACA
>CBFCZJ010000109.1:0-10414 GCA_965602445.1 uncultured Desulfobacterales bacterium
AAACAGTTTCCCGTCCTCCGGGAAGATCCCCCCACAGCCCTCAGATAAACCTTATCATGGTGCATAGGCCCGAAAAATTACCAGTAGCATCCGCTATGGCAGCCTTTTTTTTCTCACTGCATCCAAGCTTCCCGGCCTCCTGGCTTCCCAGCGACGCGAAGCGTCAACAGTAGTTATTTCCCACTATTTTTTAGCTGTTATCTCAACTTGACATTGGAATGGTTTCGGCTATTCTGAACACGGCTTTATGCTGGCAATTTCAAGCCTTTTCATTGTGCGGTACCGGTTGAAACCCGCCGGTCGGAAAAGGATTGACAATCGAGGTCAAACAGCTATAACGTGACTACTGTTTTCCCGCAGGGGCGGTCGGTTGCTTCATTTTACCAGGGGGGGGTGCGATTCTTTCAGGAAGAAAAGTGACGGGGTGTTTTTTTTTCGCTTCTTGACTAAACGCTAAAAATTTTGTATCCTGACATATATTTAATGAACAATCTTCATTAGCGTTTGCCCCCCCATGGTGCGCCCTCACCATCGCCATCGTCAACCCGCATCAGTACAGGGAGGAGAACCATATTGGCCGCAGGAAAAGAGATCCAGAAAGGGGACGTCCTTCTCGAACTCGATGACGTCCACATGTATTTCGGGAAGGTTGCCGCCCTTTCCGGGGTCAGTCTCAAGATCCGGAAAGGAGAGATCCATTCGGTCATCGGCCCCAATGGCGCCGGCAAGACCGTGATGATGAACTGCATCAACGGGTTGTATCGCCCCCAGCAGGGCACGGTCTCCTACAAGGGGGAGCGGGTCAATCACCTCCGCCCCTATCAGCGGGCCAAACTCGGCATGGCGCGGACCTTCCAGAAGGTGGAAGTGTTCGGCGGGCTGACGGTTCTCGACAACATTCGGCTCGGGCGCCATCTCCACTATCGGGCCGGCGTCCTCAGCGGCGCCTTTTACCTGGGCAAAGCCAAAAAAGAGGAAATCGAGCATCGGACATTTATCGAAGAGCAGATCATCGACCTTCTGGAGATCGAGCAGATCCGCCACAAGCCGGTAGGCATGCTTCCTTACGGGCTGCAAAAGCGGGTGGAACTCGGCCGGGCCCTGGCCCTGGAGCCGGAGCTGCTCATTCTGGACGAACCGTTGGCCGGCCTCAACCTGGAAGAGGTGGAAGACATGGCCCGTTTCATCCTCGATATCAACGAGGAAAAGCGGTGGCAGGTGACCTGCCTGCTGGTAGAGCACGACATGGGCGTGGTCATGGACCTGTCGGGCCGTGTCTTTGTGTTGAACTTCGGCAACATGATTACCGACGGTACACCGGAAGAGGTACAGAACAATCCTGAAGTGATCAAGGCTTACCTGGGCGAAGAGGACCTGTATGCAACAAGAAGATAATGCAATGGCCGGCGGCATCGAAATCACCGAAGGCCTGACGATCCCGAAGCTGTTCTGGAAAAAGGCGCAGGAGTTCGGCGCCGACCGCGTGGCCATGCGGGAAAAAGAGTTCGGCGTCTGGCGCCCCATTACCTGGTCTCAGTACCTGGAAAACGTCAAGTACCTGGCCCTGGGTCTGGTCAAGCTTGGCCTGAAAAAGGGCGACAAGGTGTCGATTATCGGAGACAACCGGCCCGAAGGGCTCTGGGCGGAGATGGCTGTTCTGTGCGCCGGCGGCGTGGGCGTATGGCTTTTTCAGGACTGTCTCATCGACGAAGTGCGCTACATCCTCGACCATTCAGACTCCAAATTTCTCTTCGGAGAAGGGCAGGAAGAGGTCGACAAAGCCCTTTCGGTCATCGACGAGTGCCCGAAGCTGGAAAAGGTCATCTGGGACGACCCCAAGGGGATGCGAAACTACGATCAGGACAGTCTCCGCAGCCTGAAGCAACTCCAGGAGCTGGGCCGGGATCTGGAAAAAGAACAGCCGAACCTGTTTGCCGAGCTCATCGAACAGGGCACCGGCAGTGAAGTGGCGCTGCTGTTCTACACCTCCGGGACCACCTCTTTGCCCAAGGGGGCGCTGTTGTCCCACAATAACATGCTGACCATGGGAAAGGCCCTGATGGCCGTAGACCCCTGCAAGGGGACCGACGACTACGTCTCTTACCTTCCGTTTGCCTGGATCGGGGAGCAGATGATGTCGATTTCCTGCGGTCTTCAGGTAGGCTACACCATCAATTTTCCCGAAGATCCGGCAACCGCCCAGGAAAACATCCGGGAGATCGGGCCCCACGTCATGTTTGCCCCCCCTCGGATGTATGAGCAGATGACCCGGACCGTGCAGGTCAAATACCTGGACGCCTCCTGGTCGAAGCGCAAGTTTTTCGAGCTCAGCAACAAGATCGGCTATCACGTGGCCGACTTGAAGTTTGAAAAAAAACCGATCCCGGTGCACTGGCAGATTCTTCAGTGGCTGGCGAGAGTTACGGTGCAAAACAAGGTGCGGGACCATCTGGGGCTTTCCCGGGTGAGAAATGCCTATACCGGCGGGGCGGCCATGGGGCCGGACCACTTTCGCTTCTTTCACGCCCTCGGGGTGAACCTGAAGCAGATCTACGGCCAGACCGAGGTGGCCGGCATTTCCGTGGTCCACCGCAGCGGAGACATCAAATTCGATACCGTAGGCAGGCCGATTCCGGGCACCGAAATCAAGATCACCGAAGACGGAGAGATCATCACCCGAAGCCCGTCGGTCTTTTTGGGCTACTACAAGAACCCGGAGGCCACGGAAAAGGCGCTGCAGGACGGGTGGCTCTATTCCGACGACAAGGGGTTTATCGATGAAGACGGCCACCTGGTGGTCTTTGACCGAACCAAGGACGTCTTTACCTTGAAAGACGGCCAGCCGTTTTCGCCCCAGTACCTGGAAACCAGGCTCAAGTTCAGCCCATACATCAGAGATGCCTGGGTGCTGGGGCACAAGCGCGACTACGTGGCGGCGGTTATGTGCATCGACTACAACGTGGTGGGCAACTGGGCCGACGAAAAAAAGCTCAACTACACCAGCTATCCGGAACTGTCCCAGAAGCCGGAGGTCTACGATCTGGTGGAAAAGCAGATCCGGCAGGCCAACAAGGATCTGCCCGAATCGGCCCGGGTCTTCAAGTTCACCAACCTGTACAAGGAGCTCGATGCGGACGACGATGAACTGACCCGCACCCGAAAGCTGCGCCGGTCCTTTGTGGAAAAGCGCTACCAGTCCATCGTCGATGCCTTGTACTCGGACGCCGATGCGGTCCATATCGACACTACCATCAAGTACGAGGACGGCCGGGAAGCGCACATCAAGACGGATTTGACCATTCAGAAGGTCGCCCAATAGCGCCGCGGGGCCCCAGAGGCGCCGCCGGACGGGTAAACAAGGAGCGACAAAGGAGCAGATCGGATGGAGCTTTTTTTTATGACCCTGACAACGGGCATCATGGTGGGGGGAATCTATGCGCTCGTGGCGCTTGGCTGGGTGCTCATCTACAAGTGCTCGGGAGTCTTGAATCTGGCCATGGGGGAGATGACCTTGATCGGGGCATACGTCTCTCTGAGCTTCTATTCCATGGGGGTTCCTTTTTTATTGGCCCTGTTGATTTCCCTGGTGATCGGCTTCATTCTCGGGATTCTCACGGAAAGAATCTTCCTCGACCGACTCATCGGCGAGCCGGTGTTGACCGT
Source organism: uncultured Desulfobacterales bacterium (assembly GCA_965602445.1). Lineage (GTDB taxonomy): Bacteria > Desulfobacterota > Desulfobacteria > Desulfobacterales > CAFBRK01 > JAIPEL01. The sequence continues at coordinate 3,664 of CBFCZJ010000109.1, forward strand.
CATCATGGTCACGGTGGGGCTGTCGTTTTTTTTCAAGGGGTGTGTGGAATTGATCTGGGGCACCGACACCCGGGTCTTTTCTCCCCCGGTGTTTCCCTTGGAGCCGTTTAGGCTTGGGCCGTTGTACATCGGGCAGGTCTATCTGTGGAGCTTCATCGCCGCGATGATTCTTCTGCTCGTGTTCGTCTCTTTTTTCAAATACACCCGCTGGGGGCTTGCCATGCAGGCAACGGCGGACGATGAAATGGCCGCCCTTTCGTTGGGGGTGAGCGCCCGGTTCGTATATGCGGCGGCGTGGGCCATCGCCTTTATGGCCGCCGGCGTGGGCGGCACACTGCTGGGCAACATCAACGGGTTGAACATCTCGGTGGGCTATCTAGGGCTTTTGGTCCTGCCGGCCGTGGTGCTCGGAGGGCTCAACTCGGTTCCAGGGGCCATTGTCGGCGGCATCGCCATCGGGATCCTGCAGAACTTTTCGGGCGCCTACCTGGATCAGTTTTTTCCCGGGGGGGTCAAAGAGGTCGCCCCGTTTGCCTTCATGGCCGTTTTTCTCCTGTTCAAGCCATACGGGCTGTGGGGATGGGAGCGTATCGAGCGCGTTTAGTACGCATAGGGCATGGCGCATGGTGCATAGGGTAAGAGCACCGGTTTTCACGCTTCGCCCTATGCACTTTGCCCCATGCAAAAAATCGGAGATTTTTTATGAGCACAACCTGGCTTCCCTGCGGTAAATACCACGAGACCTACGCTCAGGATCATGCCTGGTGGCAGACCACCTTTATCCGCGGCAAGATGATCGCGCTGTTTGCGGTCCTGTTCTTCGTCATTCCGCTGCTTGCCGACGACTATGTACTCAGCATCTGCAACAACGTGGGATACACGGTTTTGGGGGCGCTGGGCGTGCAGCTGCTGATCGGCTATTGCGGCCAGATCACCCTGGGCCACGCCGCGTTTCTGGCCGTGGGTGCGTACACCAGCACCCTGATGATCCTGGAGTTTCCCTGGCCCCAAACGCTGCTTGACTGGGGCCTGGCCTATCCGATCAGCATTTTGGTCGCCGCGGTGGTGGCCGGGCTCTGGAGCGTTTTTTTTGGACTGCCGTCGGCCAAAGTCAAGGGGTTTTACCTGATTCTGACGACCATGGCGGCCCAATTCATCACGGTGGACTTTATCCTCACCCAATACGTCAGCCAGATCGGCGGCCGCGGCCAGGCCTTTTCCCTGCCGGTGGGCACCATCAAGGTCGGCCCCTGGGTGATCGACAGCGACCTGAAAGTCTATTTCATGATGCTTGTCCTGTCGATTCTCCTGATCGCTGTCATGGTCAACCTTCTCCGTTCCCGGGTGGGAAGGGCCTGGGTGGCCATTCGGGACAACGATATTTCCGCTTCGGTGATGGGAATCAATGTGTTCGGCTACAAGCTGCTTGCCTTCTTTGTCGCCGGTTTCATCGGCGGCATCGCCGGGGCTTTCTGGATCAGCAACCTGGCGGCCATCAGCCCGGAGCATTTTCCCTGGTCCTGGTCCCTGTGGCTGGTGGGGGTCATCCTCATCGGCGGGGTCGGCTCCATCCACGGAACGGTGTTCGGATCGATCTTTATGGTGGTGGTGATCGAGGCGCTTCAACTGGTCATCATGCAGTTCGTGGATACGAGTTGGGGTTCACGTCTTTTCATGGATTTTCTTTTCGTAAAAGAGGCCGCCTTCGGACTGGTGATCTGTGCGTTTATGATCTTCGAGCCCAACGGAATCGCCTACCGATGGTGGCAGGCCAAGAACTATTTCAACCTGTGGCCGTTTTCCTACTAAAATCGCTTGCGCGATTTTAGAAGCGTTTCGCGTTCCGCGAAACAGGGCAGGGAAAAGATTCATATAGGCTTTCGACGATGCCGGGTGTAGCACTCAAAATCTGACGAACCATTTTTGAACTGCTCTCTATATAAATCAGGGTTTTATGGGATATCTCTGAATTCGACAAATGTTGGGGTTACGGAGGGAGGTGATCGGATCGAGGATCGTTGGCGGAAGCCCGTTTGCACCGAAGAGCTTTGAAAAAGGGAGAAAGATTATGAGCATCCAGAGTAGGGGAACCAAAGTGTTTGCGTTTCTGTTTGCCGTCGCATTGATATTCGGCTTTTCGTCCTGGGCCGGGGCGGCGCAGATCAACATCGGAGCGCTCAACGACATGACCGGCGCCACCTCCGACGTGGGCAAGGACTATGCGCTTGGCATTGCCGAGGCGTTTCACTACATCAACGACACCGGCGGCATCAACGGCAAGCAGATCAAGCTCTACCAGTTCGACTACGGATACCGGATCCCCGAGGCCCTGACCAAGTACAAGCTGTTCAAGCGGCTCAAGTGCGTCGCGATTCAGGGCTGGGGCACCGGCGACACCGAGGCACTGGCGCCGACTGTGGCAAAGGACCAGATTCCATACGTGTCCGCCTCGTATTCCGGGCATCTCACGAATCCGGAAAAAACCCCATACAACCTGTTCATTTCGGCCGACTACTCCACCCAGTCCCGCGGGCTGATCACCGCCTGGTACGACAACAAGTGGCCGAAAAAGGCGGACTACGGCAAGCGAAAGCCCCGGATCGCCATGTGCTACATGTTTGCTTCACCGTTTTCAAGCGCCTCGATCAAGGCCGCCAAGGATCAGGCTACAATGCTCGGCTTCGAGATCGGCGACGATCAGGACGTGTCCCTTTTTGCCATCGACACCAAGAGCCAGATTCTCGCCTTAAAGGAGTTCAAACCCGACGTGGTGCTTCATACCAACACCGTCATGTCGGTGGCGGCCACCCTGCGGGATGCCTATTCGCTGGGACTCGGCGCAGACCACATCATCAAGAACTGGGGGTTTGACGAAAACCTGCCGAAGCTTGCCGGCGAAGCGGCCGAAGGGGCCATGGGATGCGCACCCTGGGCGTTTTTCGGCGAAGATGTGCCGATGATGGACAAGGTCGTCGAATATGCGAAGAAGTACAACCCGGGTGTGCCGCTGGAAAAGAGGACCATCCACACCGTTCAGGCCTGGGCGAACGTTCTGGGAATGGCCGAGGCGCTGAAGCGGGCCGACGCTGCCGGAGGCCTGAGCGGCCCGAACATCCTGAAAAACGGATTCGAGACCATGAGGGATTTTACGATCGGATTGGGCGTGGCCCCGATTACCTTTACATCGGAGGATCACCGTGCCCTGAGCATCGCCCGGGTCTATGAATACACCCAAGGCGAGTTCAAACTTCTCGACACCGTCGATCTGCAAAAGCGCTGGCCGGAAAAATGGGCCAACGACTGGATCGGATGGTAGCTCGTTAATTCGTTGATTCGTCAAATGGTTTCGGTTCCGGGGTTTTCTCCCACTTGACCGTTCGACCCATTAACCAATCAACCACTCCCCTGGAGGGACAGCGTTTTGGCAGAAATAGCACCGATTCTGAAGATCAATAACATCGAGGTCAAATACCACGAGGTCATTTTGGTCATCAAGGGCGTCTCCATCGAAGTGCCCGAAGGCGGCGTCGTTGCCCTTCTGGGGGCCAACGGGGCGGGGAAAAGCACCACCTTAAAGGCGGTTTCCGGATTGCTGAAACACGAAGACGGCCACGTGACCGACGGATCCATCGAATACCTGGGAGAGCGCATCGACCGGCTCGGCCCTGAAAAGATCGCCAAGATGGGAATCGTCCAGGTGATCGAGGGCCGGCGGGTGTTCGAGCACCTGACGGTGGAAGAAAACCTGAAGGTCGGCGCGCATATGGGCAAGCTTGGCAGTTCGGTCAAAGAAGGCCTGGAAATGGTCTACCATTACTTTCCGCGGCTGAAGGAAAAGCGAAACGAAGTCGCCGGCTTTGTCAGCGGCGGCGAGCAGCAGATGACGGTGGTGGGCCGTGCCCTGATGACCAGCCCAAAGCTCATCCTCCTGGACGAGCCCTCCATGGGGCTTGCACCGATGTTGATTCATGAGATTTTCAACATCATCATGCAGCTCAACGAGGAGGAGAAGATCTCGATCCTTCTGGTAGAGCAGAACGCCAAGCTGGCCCTGAATGTGGCGCCCCACGCCTACGTTATGGAAAACGGGCGGATCGTTATGGACGACACCGCGGAAAGACTCCGGGAAAACCCGGACATCAAGGACTTCTACCTGGGGATGACCGACCTGGGGGGGCGAAAGAGCTTTCGCGACGTAAAGCACTACAAGAGAAGAAAACGTTGGCTAACCTAATCCGGATTCGTTCCGGAAAAGGAGGGAAGAGACCGATGAGAAAATATCGTTTGATCATCGCTGGCCTGAGTGTCCTGCTGGCCGCTGCGTTTCTGGCCGGATGCGCCGGCATGGCGGCAAAGCCCACGGAAGACAATTTCAAGGTGCCGACAGTCACCTTGAACCGGGTGGAAGTTCCCTACTACACCGGCTATTGGTACTTTTCCAGCAAAGTAGAGCCCACCAAGGGATCGGCCGGCAACTACGGAGCGCCCATGGGACTGGGATTTATCTTTGATATCGAAAACCCCAACGACTACCCCGTCCTGATGGAATCCTTGAAATTTTCCATTGCCTTTGAAGATTTTGTCCTCAATACGGTGGCGGCCGACGAGCCGATGTGGATTCCTGCAGGAAAGACCAATCAGCTCCGGGTCAACGCCATCATGGACGCCCGATCGTCTCTGCTGAGTCTGATGGTCACCGGCGGCTTCCAGCTCAAGGAAAAGGGGATGTCTCCCTGGGACGCCCTGGAAAAATGGTGGACCGGCGCGCCGGAGATGTCGTTTCCGATCCATGTGCAGCAGGGCTCAGCCATCTTCAAAGCCGACGGCTTCGTCAAAGGAGTGGAGGTCACGGCAACCTATCCGTGATCGAAGCCCCTTGAAGGCGGTGTGATCAAAAAGGCTCCCTCCCCCCCGGATCCCCTCGCGGAGCCGGGAGGCGAGGGAGTCTGCACTTGGTAAGGAACACTTTGCCGGTTACAACGATTTCCATGCTGGAAGCCAGTGGATTGGTTGATTCGTTGAATCGCTGATTGGGAAGAACCTCCTCGTTTTTTTCTTGCAAACTGGCAGACGAACTTGTCGCAGGTGCGTTTGCACCCATTTGACCATTCAACCAATGAACCAATCAAGCATCTGAAGAACAGGAGATGGAAACAAACAGAACATCGCAAAACCAGAGGAAACCATGGGACTTTATGATTTCACCATCTACGACCTGATTCTGCGAAACAGCGCGGCATTTGGAGCGCTGCCGGCATGGTTCGAGGTGGATGACGGCCGAAGCCTGACGTTTGCCGAGATCCGCACCCAGGTGGAGCGTCTGGCCGCGGGGCTTCAGCAGCTGGGGGTGGCCAAAGAAGAGCGCATCGGAGTTCTGGGGAAAAACAGCCTGGAGCAGTTTTTGCTGTACGGTGCGGCGGCAGCCATCGGTGCCATCCTGCTGCCGGTCAACTGGCGCCTGTCCGCCGAAGAGATCTGCTTCAACCTGGAAGACGGCGCACCGCGGTTGATTTTCGTAGACGAGGAGTTTCAGCAGACCATCGAGGAACACCGAGGCAGCCGCCTGGCCTCGGCCACGGGGTTTTACAATCTTCGGGCCGACCAGGGCCGATTCGAGCGTTTTTCCACCCTGCTCAAAGAGGCGGCAGATTTTCAGGCCCCGGAAGTATCCGCCGCCGACGGTTTTATCATCATCCATACTGCGGCCGTGGCCGGTCGGCCCCGGGGGGCGCTGCTCTCTCACAACAACGTGCTCTGCGCCGACATGCACCTGATCTACCTGTTCGGAACCAGCAGTACAGACGCGCATTTGAACATGCTGCCGATGTTCCACATCGCCGGGCTGGTGATGATGTTTTCCAGCTTTCACGCCGGCGCCGTGAACCTGAACCTGTCCAAGTTCGACGCGGCAAAGGTGGTGTCGCTCATCGAAGAAAAAAACGGGTCCTTGACCTTCGATTTTTCCCCGATTCTCGGATCGATTCTCGAGGAGGCCGAAAAAACCGGAAAGGACATTTCCGCCCTTCGCGGCGTTCTGGGCCTGGAGGCGCCGGAGACCATCGAAAAATACCAGGCGGCCACCGGCGGAACTTTTTACACCATGTACGGTCAGACCGAGACGAGCTGTCTGGCCACCCTCGGGCGTTACAGCGACAAGCCGGGTGCGGCCGGCCGGCCGATCGAGCTTGCCGAGGTGCGCCTGTTCGACGAATACGACCGGCCGGTGGCCGCAGGAGAGACAGGAGAGATTTGCGTGCGGGGGCCCATGGTCTTTTCAGGATACTGGAACCTGCCCGAGGACAACGCCCGCACCTTCCGGGAGGGGTGGCACCACACCGGCGACCTGGGTCGCTTCGACGAAGACGGCTACCTGTTCTATGCCGGCAGAAAGGCTGAAAAGGAACTGATCAAGCCGGGCGGGGAAAACGTCTATCCGGCGGAGGTCGAAAAGGTCATCCTGCAGCATCCGGCGGTGGAAAAGACCGTGGTCTTCGGGGTTCCCGACCCCAAGTGGAAGGAAGCGATCAAGGCGGTGTGCGAACTCAAAAAGGGCCAAACCCTGTCAGCCGCCGATCTGATCGAATTCGTCGGTGCGAGAATCGCCCGCTACAAGAAGCCCGCCTGCGTCGACTTTGTTGAAAAGATGCCGATGGCCGAAGACGGGACGCCGGATCGGCAAGAAGTGAAGAAAAAGTACGGCGGCAAATAGCGGCCTGCGCCGCTCTTTGCCGCTGCTGGGAAGCTTGGAGGC
>CBFCZJ010000110.1:0-10392 GCA_965602445.1 uncultured Desulfobacterales bacterium
AGACCAACCGGGAACTGGAACGGGCCTACCGTCAGGCTAAGATTGCTTTTGAAATCGCCCGCGAAATGGGGTCCATTTCAGACATCCGAAAAATCTGCCGGTTTTTGCTGGAAAGACTCAAAACCATTATCACCTGCCGGCAAATCGTACTGGTCCTGTTCGAAAATGACGGCACACAGGCAGCGGTGTATTCGGCTGAAGAAGTCCAAGCGCTCCGGATGACGAAAAAATCCATCGATGAACTGGCGGCGGCCTTCACTGCCTCGCGCTTCATTGCAAAAGGCAAGCTCCCGATATCCGTACCGGAATTTCAAAAAGCCGAAACAATTGCCGCCTTTCCGATCCGCCATGAGGAGCGGATGATCGGCGCCATGTGCGTCGGCTGTCCCGGAGAGTGCGCGTGCGTGAGAAACGAGATGGACGTGATCGAACTGGTGCTCGCCCAGAGCGCAGGGGCCATCCGCCGCGCCGCCGTCCATGAAAACGAGGTCCGTGGCCTGCGGCTTCGCATCGAACAGGCCTCGGGCTATTCCGGGTTTGTCGGTAAAGACCCGAAAATGCAGGTGGTCTACAAGCTCATCGAGGATGTCGCACCTTCGGATGCAACGGTGTTGATTCTGGGCGAAAGCGGCACCGGCAAGGAGCTTGCCGCCCGTGCGATCCACCAGAACAGCGACCGGAAAGAAAATCCTTTCGTGGTCCTCAACTGCTCCGCCTATCCGTCCACCCTGCTGGAAAGCGAGCTGTTCGGATACGAGAAGGGCGCGTTTACAGGGGCTTCGGCACAAAAACCGGGCCGGTTCGAACTGGCCGACGGCGGGACGATCTTCTTGGATGAAATCGGCGAAATCCCCTCCACGGCCCAGGTCAAGCTGCTGCGGGTGCTGCAACACCGGAATTTCGAGCGGATCGGAGGCACCCGTACCCTGGCTGTGGACGTCCGGGTCCTGGCCGCCACCAACCGCGACCTTCTCCAGGACGTCAAAAACGGCCGGTTTCGTGAAGACCTCTATTACCGCCTCAATGTCATCCCCATCCGCATTCCCCCCTTGAGGGATCGGCGAAACGATGTTCCCATGCTCGCCCGGCACTTTTTGCATCGGTTCTGCACAATCCAGGAAAAGACCATCGAAGATTTCTCCTCGTCCGCCATGAGGCTTTTGCTCGACTACCCATGGCCCGGGAACGTCAGGGAGCTGGAAAACACCATCGAACACGCCGTGGTTCTCGCCCGGGGAAGCCGAATCCAGCCGTCGGATCTGCCGGTTCAGGTTCTGGAGCCGGAACCGGCGGATCCTACCGAAAGCGCCCGGCCGCTTCAGGACACCGAAAAGGAAATTCTCCTTGAAGCGCTGGCGGCGGCCAACTGGAACAAGGCGGAAACCGCCCGTCGCCTGGGAATCGGCCGCAGCACCCTGTATTCCAAAATGAAAAAATATCGCATCCGCCCTCCGGAATCGATTTGACCCAGGCCTCCGCTGCTTCCGCCAACCGGAGATTCCTCGAAAAAATTCGCCTGAGCGCCGAGTCGGATCATCTCGGCAAAATACATCTGTATCGAATTTGTACACACATAATCCATTGAATTAAAACCGCTATTTGATTTTTTCCGCTCTTGCGTCCAATATCGAAGCAATCTACACACCCTCGTTTCCTGCCGCCTGCCCCCGGATGAGGCAGCTCAGACTTTCATTCCGAAATACATATTTTGTTGCTATTTCAGCTAGTTTTTCAACATTTCGCCGGCGCTGAGCCGGCCGCATCCGGCCCCACCCCTGCCTGTGGCACGCTGTTTGCTCAATATCGGAAGCATGGCTTCATCAGAGAGACGAAACTTTCCGGACCGAACACCGCCCCACCGGACAACGAAATGAAAAAGCTTCTTGTTTTGCTGAGCGAGTCGCCGGAACGGTTCAAAGACGTCTTGGATCTGCTCGAAACCGACCGATTCGAATTGGAGACAGCATCATCGCTTTCCGAACTCACGGCGCTGTGCCGAAAGCATCCCTGCCGGGCCGTCATGATCGACCTGGACACCGCCGCCGTAGACAACCGAAGCCTGAGGCTGTTCTCCCGGCAGGTGCCGGAGCCGCTGCTTATCGTCGTTTCCGGGCGGCGGTTTCACGCAGACCTGCAGGAGGCCATGCAGCAATGTATTTATGCCTGCTTCCGATATCCGATCGACCCGGAGGAACTGATGATCGTGCTCAAGGGGATCGCAGCCGAGGATCCCGAGTGTCCTACCCGACTCGGCACGCCGGGAAAAACCGCGTAGCCGTCGTATCAACCCATGCTTTGATGGAAAGGGGAGTCGTATGAGCGAACACGATGGAGAAAAACAGGGCATGCTCCAAACATTTTTGCATCGCAGCAGGATGTCTCGACGGAGCTTTGTCAAGGGATCGATTGCCGCCGGGGTGGCCGTGGGTGCCGGCGGGGGTTTTTTCCCGTCTTTTCGGGCATTGGCCCGCACCGAAACGTCCCGGGCCGGGGAAATGGGCGAATGGAAGCCGGCCACCTGCCAGGGATGCACCTCCTGGTGCTCCCAGCAGGTCTATGTCATCGACGGAAGGGCGGTCAAAGTCAGGGGAAACCCCCATTCCAAGGTCAATGTGGGAGCCAGCTGTCCCCGGCCGCACCTGGCCATTCAGCAGGTCTACGATCCGGACCGCATCAAAACCCCCCTGAAGCGGACCAACCCGAAAAAAGGGCGGGATCAGGACCCGAATTTCGTCCCGATCTCCTGGGACGAGGCGCTGAACACCATCGCCGACAAAATCATGGAGCTGCGCACCACCCATGAAACTCACAAATACATGCTCATGCGGGGCCGCTACACCTACATGCGCGACATTCTCTACGACCGGATGACCAAGATCATCGGATCGCCCAACAACATCTCCCACAGCGCCATCTGCGCCGAGGCTGAAAAGTTCGGGCCATACTTTACCGAAGGGTTGTGGGACTACCGCCAGTACGATGTGGAAAACGCCCGCTACATCCTGATCTGGGGGGCCGATCCGCTGGCCGCCAACCGCCAGGTCTCCTACTATTCGAGCGCCTGGGGAACGGTGATCGACCGGGCCCACGTGGCGGTGGTCGAACCAAGATTGTCGGCCACCGGCGCCAAGGCCGACGTCTGGCTGCCCGTCAAACCGGGGCACGACGGCGCTCTGGCCGCCGCCATCGCCCATGTGATCCTGACCGAAGGAATCTGGTACCGGGACTTCGTCGGAGACTTCAAAGACGGCAATAATCGGTTTGCAACCGGCCGGGATGTGGCCGAAGAAGACTTCGAAGAGAAATACACCCACGGGCTGGTCAGGTGGTGGAACCTGGAAATCAGGGACAAGACCCCGGAGTGGGCCGCGGCCAGGACCGGCCTTCCCGCCGATCAGATCCGCCAGGTAGCACTCGACTACGGCAGGGCGGCCCCCCATGCCATTTCGTGGGTCGGCGGCGGCCCGGTCATGCAGGTGCGGGGCGGCTACGCCAGCATGATCTGCCATGCCTTAAACGGGCTGGTCGGCTCGGTGGACAACGTGGGCGGGACGCTTGCCCCCAACAAGGAATACACCTCGCATTTTCCGGAGCCCGACGATTTCATGGACGAGATCGCCAAAAAGGGCAAAAAGCACGAGAAAATCGACCATCGCGGCCGGCTGGAGTTTCCCTCCCTCAACAAGGGAAAATCCGGCGGCGGGGTGGTCACCAACAACGCGGCAGACGGGATCCTCAACGAAGATCCCAACGAAATCAAGGTGGCCGTCGCCTACATGAACAACTTCTCTTTTTCCGCCGGGCAGCCCGAGCGATGGGAGCGTGCCCTTTCCAAGATCCCCTTCGTGGTGCACATCACCACCAACGCGTCTGAGTTTTCCTGGTTTTCGGACATCCTGCTGCCCAACACCCACCATCTTTTCGAAAAATGGGGCTACGTCAAGGTGCACGGCAACGGCTACCGCCACGTCACCCTGATGCAGCCGATCATCAAGCGGCTCGGCGATTATAAAACGGACGAATCCGAATTTACCTGGCTGATTGCCGAAAAGCTGGCCGAGCGAGGTTTCGACAACCTGCTGCGCCACTACAAGACCTACCGGGATCCGGAAACCGGAAAGGAGCCGACCAACGAGGATGAATTCGCCCTGTATGCCCTGAAAATCGCCACCCGGAACCTGTGGGACCCGACCAAGTACAAGGGAGGGGATAAATTCAGCGGATGGCAGGAATTCAGGAAAGTCGGCGTGTGGAACTCGGATCCGTACCCTTTCCGAAAGCGCTGGGGCAAGATGAAAACCAAGACCGGCAAGTTCGAATTTTACAGCGAGACCCTGAAAGAGGCCCTGGAAAAGCACGCCGAAAAGCACAACACCACCGTCGACCACGTCATGACGGTATGCGACTACCAGGCGCGGGGAGAACATGCCTTCATACCCCACTACGAAGAACCCTGGACGTCCGGAGATCCCGATGAGTATCCGCTGCTTTTCGTGGACCACAAATCCCGTCTCAACCGCGAAGGCCGTTCGGCCAACTGCCTCTGGTACTACGAATTCAAGGACCTCGACCCCGGTGACGAGGCCTGGGAGGATGTGGCCAAGCTCAATCCGGTGGACGGCAGAAAAATGGGCATTGAAAACGGCGATCCAATCCGCCTCGTCTCACCCACCGGCAGCATCGAATGCAAGGCCAAGCTCTGGGAAGGCGTCCAGCCGGGCACGGTGGCCAAGTGCTACGGCCAGGGGCACTGGGTATACGGCCGGCTGGCGGCAAAAGTCTTCGGCAAGGCCCCGCGGGGCGGCAACAACAACGACCTGATTCCCGCGGTCTATGACCGGCTCAGCGGCAGTACGGTCCGCCATGCCGGAACCCGGGTCAAAATCGAAAAGATATAGGAGGAAACCCCATGCCCAGATACGCCATGGTCATCGATCTCCAACGATGCGTCGGCTGCGGTTCCTGCAGCATCGCGTGTCGAAGCGAAAACAACGTTCCAGACGGCATCTACTGGTCCAACAAAATCACCGAAACCTCCGGCACCTTCCCCAACGTCCGCTACCACTACATACCGACCCTGTGCAACCACTGCGACAACGCGCCGTGCGTAAGGGGATGCCCGACCCGGGCCATGCACAAACTGGAAAACGGCATCACCATGCATGATCCGGACAAGTGCATCGGCTGCAAGTACTGCGAATTCAACTGCCCCTATGGAGTCATCTACTTCAACTGGCAAAAACCCCATCCCTTCTGGCAACAGAAAGATGCCCTGATCAAAGGCGGCACCGTTTCCCCCGCCGAAGAAACCAGGAGGGCCGGCGGAAAAGTGATCCCCTACTACAATCCGGAACGGGAAGAAACCCTTCCGGGCATCCGACCCAAGGGGGTGGTGGAAAAATGCACCTTCTGCGACCACCGGGTCAAAAAGGGATTGCTGCCCTACTGCGTGGAGGCGTGCCCGGCGGATGCGAGGATTTTCGGCGATATTTCCAACCCCAACAGCGAAGTCAGCAAGCTGCTCGGAAAATTCCGCCCTTTTCGGCTTCGCGAGCAGCTCGGGACCGACCCGCATGTCTTTTACATCCGCGACTTCAATCCCGCCCATTACCAGCCGACCAAGGGAGGTGTCTAAATGAGTCAAGTCAAAAGCGCATACGGGATATGGTTGGGCCTGCTCGGCGTCGCGATCCTCACCGGGCTCGCGGCCGCCTTCCAGCTGTTCACGAAAGGCCATTACCTGTTCAACGCCAACGACGTGCTGATGTGGTCCCTGCCGCTGGGGGTCTACATCTACCTGGCCCTGACCAGCTCCGGCCTGACCCTGCTGGCCTCGCTGCCACTGGTGTTCGGGATCCAAAAATACGAGCCTTTGGCCAAACGGCTGGTGTTTCTGGCCATCGCCACCCTGGTAGGGGCATTCGTCTCCATCGGGCTGGAGCTGGGCAACGTGTGGCACATGTTCTACATCATGCTTTCCCCGAACTTTAGCTCTCCGATCTGGTGGATGGGGTTTATCTACACGGTGGAACTCGTGGTGCTGGCATTCAAATTCTGGCGGCTGCACATGGGCGACTGGCACAGCCCGCTGAGCAAGGCCCTGGGCCATGTGTCGTTTCTTGCCGCCATCGTCGCCCCCCTGATGATCGGATCCGTGTTCGGCCTCACCGAATCCCGAGTGACCTATTTCGGACCGGTGATGTCCATCTACTGTCTGATGATGGCGATTTTAAGCGGTGCGGCCTTGTGCCTGTTTTACAACCTCGTGCTTGCTCGAATCGGCGGCAGCGGCCCGTCTGAATCCATTTACGCCATACAGGACGATATGACACGAATCTTCACCTGGGCCATGGGCCTCGTCATCGTCTTTACCCTGGTCAAGGTCGCCATCGAATCGGCGACGGTCATACCGGATTTTCTCAACTACCGGCAGTATGCCCAGATCTTCGGCGGCATCGGCAATCTCAACACCGAAGTCATTTTAGGATTGCTGCTGCCTTTCTTGTTGATGGCGATCCCGTCGATCCGCTCCACCGATGCCGGCCGGATGCTGGCCTCCGGCCTGGTCCTGTTCGGCACCCTGGCCATGCACATGGAGATACTACTGGCAGGACAAAGCCGGCCCATCGGACCCAAGGCTGAGCAGTACCCCGAATATATCCAGTATTTCCCCAGCATTTACGAATGGCTGGTGATGCTCCTGGCCGTGGCCGTTGCCCTGCTGCTCTATACCCTGGGGGAGCGCTACCTGAAGCTGGAAGCTGCCCCTGAACACTAAGACGCCGTTGCGCCGAATCGCCTGGCCGCCTTGGACCGGGCGATCCGGCAAGGCGCATGATTGGAGAGCCAAACACGATGGAAATCGCAGACATGCTCAAAGCGCAGGAGACCGCCAGATCACTGGTATACCGCCGGCTCGCCGATGCGTTTTGCAAACCTTCCCCGGCCCTGGCGGCGGTCCTGGAGGAGATGGAAGCGGCGCTGGAGACGCTGGGTTCGGCCGCCAGTGAAGACGCCGCCCGTCTAAAATCGGTCTTTGGCACCGTCGATATACGCACCCTGAAAGTCGACTACACCGCCCTTTTTTTGGGGCCGTTTCTGGTTCCGGCGCCGCCATACGGATCGGTCTACCTGGAAGACGAGCGCCGGCTGATGGGAGATTCGACCGTCGAGGCCCACCGGCAGTACCTCAGCCTCGGGCTGGACTTGTCACCCGACTTCAAAGATGCGCCGGACCATATCTGCGCCGAACTGGAGTTCATGCATCTGCTCGCCGGAGAGGCGCTGGAATCTGTCGACGCCGTCGATGCCAAGCGGCTGGAAGAAAGCGTCCGACGCCAGCACCATTTTCTTCAAAATCATCTCGGGGCGTGGGTGCCGACGTTTGCAGCCAAGGTCGCCGAACACGCCGGCACCGATTTTTACCGGGGCCTGGCTTTTCTAGCCGACGCCTTTATCGCCGAAGATTTGGAGGCGTTGACCGTTCTGCCTGCAGGACAGAGGGCCGCTGCCGATGTGTCGACATAAAACCTTCGCGGTTTACGGCCGCTGCACACAGTTGCGGGAAAAGAGGGAAGGAGTCGTTCATGCAATCGTTTGACGCCCTGCTCAACGAATCGTCGGCGGCCCACGGCCACTTGTGCCCCGGCCAGGTGGTCGGGGTCCGCATGGCCATGCTCGGCTGCCGGCTCATCGGGCTCGACGAGCCGACCCGGCGCGACCAGATCAAAAAGCTGATCGTCTACGTGGAGATGGACCGGTGCACGGCCGATGCCGTTGCCCATGTCACCGGAGTCAAGTTGGGACGGCGAAGCCTCAAGTTCGTGGACTACGGCATCATGGCGGCCACTTTCGTGAACCTGGAGACCGGCAAGGCTTTCCGCGTTCTTTCCACCGAAGAGGCGCGGGACCTTGCGTGCGCATACGCCCCGGATGTGGCCGGAAAAGGCGCCCGGCAGCTCGAAGCCTACCGACGTATGCCCGACAGCGTGCTGTTCCGAGTCCAGAAAGTCCGGGTGAACTTAGACGAGTGCGACCTGCCCGGGCCCACCCGGTTCAAGGCCGTGTGCAGCCGCTGCGGGCAGGTCATCCGCGACCGCAGAGAATACCTCGTGGACGGTGCGCCGGTATGCCGCCCCTGTTCGGATAACTGCTATTTCAGCCACGCCCGGGAGGTGAACTGGCCGCACATGGACTGGTCGCCCCCGTCGGAAAGCAATTCTGAACCGAGCCGCCAGGTACCGGCGCGGTGCGGTCTGGTTTCCGTTTCCTGAGCGCTTCAACCCTTCAACGACAGCCGAAAGAGAGGTTGCCGTGTTGAAAAAAATCGATGTCCAAGATGCCGTCGGCACCCGCCTGGCCCACGATATTACCGAAATCCGTCCCGGCGAATTCAAGGGTCCGGCGTTTACAAAAGGCCATGAAGTCTGCAACGAGGATATTTGTCATCTCCAAAAGCTGGGCAAAAACCACCTGTATCTTATCGACCTGGAAGAAGACGAGATCCACGAAAACCAGGCCGCATCGATCCTGGCAGGCGCCCTGGCCGGAGAGGGAATCGCGTGGGAAGATCGTCCGAAAGAAGGCAAGATCGGCCTGCACGCCGCCGTCGACGGCCTGCTGAAGGTGGATGCCGCAGCCCTGGCGGCCTTCAACATGGTCGACGAAGTCATGTGCGCCACCTTGCACAGCCACACCCTGGTCAAAAAAGGCGAGCTGGTGGCCGCCACCCGCGCCATTCCCCTGGTGATGAAGCGCGCCCCGGTGGAGCGGGCGGCCGCCATTGCCGCCCAAAACGGCGGTTCGGTCCGCGTGGCGACCCTGAAAAAGGTCCGAGCCGGCATCGTCGTCACCGGAAGCGAGATTTTTAACGGATTGATCGAGGATAAGTTCGCTCCGATTCTTTCCGCCAAAATCGCCGATCTGGGATCGAAGGTGGCCGGGATCGCCTTTGCCCCGGACGATGAGAACCTGATCGCCGAAGCCATCGCCGGTCATCTGGACAACGGCTGCGACCTGCTGATTCTCAGCGGCGGCATGAGCGTGGATCCGGACGACGTCACCCGCAAAGCCATCCGCATGGCCGGAGCAGAAGAAGCGCACTACGGCGCGGCGGCCCTGCCCGGGGCCATGTTCCTGACGGCCTATATCGGCGACACCCCCTTGCTGGGCGTGCCTGCCTGCGGTCTGCACCACCGGATCACCGTGCTGGATCTGATCCTGCCGCGGATCCTGGCCGGAGAACGGATCGGCAAAAAGGAGCTGGCGTTTATCGGCCATGGCGGTCTTTGCCGGGACTGTCCCGACTGCAGCTACCCCCACTGTCCCTTCGGCAAGGGGATGTAGAATAGGAGATTCGATGCCGACTGAAACCCGACCGAAGGTGCGCGTGACGGCCGTTTCCGTCAGCGACCGCAAAGGGGTCAAAAAGAAGAACATCGCAGCAGGCTTTCTGCTCGAGGACTTCGGTCTTCAAAACGACGCCCACGCCGGAAAATGGCACCGGCAGGTCAGCCTCCTGGCGGCCGAAAGCATCGAAAAGATCCGCCGAAAGGGCCTGGATGTTTCTCCGGGGGATTTTGCAGAGAACATCACCACCGAAGGCATCGAACTGTGGCGCCTTCCGGTCGGCACCCGCCTGAGGCTCGGCGCCGACTGCCTTGTGGAAGTCACCCAGATCGGCAAAGAGTGCCACAGCCGGTGTGCCATTTTTCACCAGGTGGGCGACTGCGTGATGCCGAAGGAAGGGATTTTCGTTCGGGTGCTGGAAGGCGGCTGGGTTAAACCCGGCGATACCATCGAACATCAGGCGCAATGCATGCAATCGGAGGATAAAGATGTCGACAACTGCCGCGACATACCGTGAAAGGATCCGCTGCCTCGACCGTGAATCCGGTTCCGGACACCCCCCGATAATGGGCATCACCGGGTTTTCCGGATCCGGCAAGACCACCGTGACCGTCGGTCTGGTGGGAGAATTCAACCGCCGCGGGCTGCGGGTGGCCACCATCAAACACGACGTCCACGGCTTCGAGATGGACCGCCCCGGAAAAGACAGTTGGCGGCACAAACAGGCCGGGGCCGCGGCCACGATCGTAACCTCGCCCAACAAAATCGGCATGGTCATGGATGCCGATCGCGACCACCAGCCGTGGGAGCTTTTGCCGCTGCTGTCCGGGATGGACCTGGTCCTGGTGGAAGGCTTCAAGCGGGCGCCGCTTCCGAAAATCGAGGTGTTTCGACCTGAAATCCACAAGCCGCCGGCATGCCGGCACGATCCGAACCTGATCGCCGTGGTGAGCGACGCCCCTCTTGACTGGGGGGTTGCCCGGTTCGGCAGCCGGGACTTTTCAGCCATGGCCGACTTCATCGCTGTGCGTTTCGACCTGGCCG
>CBFCZJ010000111.1:0-10368 GCA_965602445.1 uncultured Desulfobacterales bacterium
AGCAGGGCAAAGGCGGCAACGCCGGCCACGATCACCACCGCACCGATCAAAAATGCCTGGCGCAGCTCGAACAGGTCCATGACCAGGCCCGCGGACAGGGCGCCGCCGGCCATTCCCAGGCTGTGCGCCATGGTCAAAAGCGCCATGACCGATCCCATCGAATCGGTGTGGTTTCCTTTCAACACGGCGATGGCCATCAAGGACGGCATGGAAATCCCGCCGCCGATGCCGAACACCAGGTTGGCCACGAACAGGTCGGCAAAACCTTCGGCCCGCTGAAAGAGAAACACCGCAGCGGCGGCGACAAGACCGCCGGCCACCACCATGGCCGTCCGGTTGAGGCGGTCGGCCAGCCACCCCATGGGGGTTTGCATCAGCCCGGAAACCAACACCCCGAGCATCACCAAAACGCCGATAGACGAGCTGGTCAGGGAAAATTCCACATCGGCGAACACCGGCAAAAAGCCCCAGATGATTCCGATGGCCGCCGTGTAGGCAAACCGGTAGCAGAAAAGCCCTGCGATGACCCGGTCGGAGACCAGCCGCCGCCACGCCAGGGGCTGAGCGGCGCGGGTGACCCCGGCCTCCTGCTGCCGGGGCGGTAAAAACGCAAGGCTCAACAGAAACCCGACCAGGGCCAGCGCGCCCATGGCCGCAAAGGCGGCGTCCAGGTCGATCCAGTCCTTTAGGGCGCCGCCGGCCAGGGGCCCGAGGCTCAACCCGCAGAAAATCGACATGTGAAACAGGCCCATGGAAAAGCCCTCCTGGCCGGCCGGGGTGATGTCTCCCACGTAGGCCTGGGCCACGGGCATGATCATGGCAGAGGCGATTCCCTGGACAAAGCGCAGGAAAATGAGCGAC
The DNA here is from genome assembly GCA_965602445.1 of uncultured Desulfobacterales bacterium. Classification (GTDB taxonomy): domain Bacteria; phylum Desulfobacterota; class Desulfobacteria; order Desulfobacterales; family CAFBRK01; genus JAIPEL01. The sequence goes on from CBFCZJ010000111.1 coordinate 862, forward strand.
TCCACGTCAGAGGACCAGATAAAGGCGATGGAGATCAAGGAATAGCAAAGCAGTCCGATGACAATGAACGGCTTTCGCCCCTTTCTGTCTGAAAGCCGCCCGAAATAGGGGAGAAACACGGTGCGGGAAAGGGCAAACGCCCCGAAGATCAGGCCGATGTAAAGGCCGCTGGCCCCAAGGTCCCTTGCGTAGACCGGCAGCAGGGGCACCACGATCCCCACCCCGGTGACCGTGGCGAAGATGGAAAGAAACAGGACGGCAAAGATTCGTTTGTCCAGGGTATGCATATGATGGGTTCAGAGGTTCCGGGTTAAGAGGTTCGGGGTTCAGAGGTTCAGGGTTCAGAGGTTCAGGGTTCAGAGGTTCGGGGTTCAGAGGTTCAAAATTCAAGCAGGATTTCATTAACTTTGAACCTTGAACCCGGAACCCGGAACCGCTCGCGAAGCGAGCCGCCCTACAATTCCGCCTTGATTTTTTCCAGGGCCGATTCGACCATGTTTCGGATTTCGGTGAGGCGCTCCTGGGTCAGGGCTTCGAACCGAAGCACCAGGGCCGGCTGGGTGTTTGACGCCCTCACCAGCCCCCAGCCGTCGTCGAAAACGATGCGCGCCCCGTCGATGTCGATGACATTGTATTTACCTCGGAAATACTCGGTCGCTTTTTCAACGACGGCAAACTTGACCTCGTCGGGGCATTCCACCCGGATCTCCGGGGTGCTGACCGTTTCGGGCACGTCCGCCAGCAGCTCTGAGATCCGCTTTCCCGTGGCGGCCAGGATCTCCATCAGCCGGCAGGCGGCATACACCGCATCGTCGTAGCCGAAGTACCGGTCGGCAAAGAACATGTGCCCGCTCATCTCGCCGGCCAGCTCGGCTCCTTCTTCTTTCATCTTCTGCTTGATCAGGGAGTGTCCGGTCTTCCACATCACGGCCCGCCCCCCGTGCTTTTCGATGTCGTCGTACATGGTCTTGGAGCATTTGACCTCGGAGATGAACGTCGCCCCGGGTTTTCTGGACAGGATCTCTCTGGAGAAGATGATCATCAACTGGTCGCCGAAAATCTGTCGGCCCTTTTCGTCGACCACCCCGATCCGGTCGCCGTCACCGTCGAATCCGATGCCCAGATCGAGTTTTTCTTCTGCCACCAGGGCGATCAAATCGGCCATGTTTTTCTTCACCGTCGGGTCGGCCTCGTGGTTGGGAAAGGTGCCGTCCATGTCGCAGTAAAGATCGTAGACCTCGCAGCCGAGCCGCTTGAAAATGGGCAGCGCGGCGGGCCCGGCCGTTCCGTTGCCGCCATCGACGCCTACGCGAAGGGGCTTTTTCAGTTCGATATTGCCGGCCACGTAGTCGATGTAAGGGGGCAGGATATCGTAGGACGCCGTCTTGGCGGCGCCCTCGGCAAAGTCGCCCCTTTCGATGATCTGTCGGACCTGCTGGAGCTGTTCGCCGTAGACCGAGTCGACCCCGCTGCAGATCTTAAACCCGTTGTACTCCTTGGGATTGTGACTGGCCGTGACCATGACGTTTCCCTGTACCTGAAGGTGCCGGATGGAAAAATATCCCACCGGGGTCGGACAGACGCCGATGTCGGTCACCTCGCAGCCGGCGGCGGCCAAACCGGCGATCAGCTTTTTGGCGTAGCCTTCTGAAGTGAGCCGGCAGTCCCGACCCACCGTCAGGGTGCGGTTTTCCCGGCCCTGAAGATAGGTCCCGATTGCTCTGCCCAGCAAAAAGACGTCTTCTTCGGTAAAGTCTTCTCCGGCAATGCCGCGAATGTCGTACTCCCTGAAAATTCCCGGATTCATGGTCTTTCTCCTATTTCTCACCGCTTTCTCACCGCAGAGGCGCAGAGGACGCGGAGATTGAAAATGCCTAAAATGCCTAAAATGAGCTTAAATGCCTAAAATTATGGAATACTGCCTGTTTATATGAAAGCCGGAGCGAAGTGACACCACATATTTTCTTTTTTTCTCTGTGTCCTCTGCGCCTCTGCGGTGAATCGTCCTCTGCGGTGAGACTACATGGCAAAGCGCCACACCAGCACCGCCGCGCCCAGGGCCCAGCAGTATGGCGCAAAGCGGTGAAGGTGGCCGCTTTTCACGATGCGAAGCAGCAGGACCAGGGCGATCCACCCGGTGACGGCCGCCACCGTCCCGCCGAGCAAAAGCACCGGGACCGACGCGCTGGAGGCCGCCCCGCTGCGGAGTTCGAGCAGCAGGGCCCCGACGATCGCCGGCAGGGACAGCAGAAACGAAAACCGGCCGGCCGTAGCCCGTTCCACACCGAGAAAAAGGGCGGTGGATATGGTGGCCCCGGACCGGGAGATGCCCGGCAGGATCGCAAATCCCTGCATCAGCCCGATGATCAGGGCGGCTTTGACCGTCATACCTGCGACCGTCCGGCTTCCCGAAGACCGGGTCCGCGTCGCCCACAGCAGCCCGCCGGTGACCAGCAGCATCATCCCCACGATCGGCACCGAGGCAAAGATCCGGTCCGCCACCCGGTGAAACCCGAGGCCGATCACGGCCGTCGGCACGCTTCCGGCCACGATCAGCAAAGCCGTTCGGACCTGCTCGTTTTGCGAAACCACCGGCCGCCATCCCCCGGCCGCGGCCGAAAGCTTCGGAAGCCTGGCCAGGGCCGTGAAGATGGCGACGATATCCTTGAAAAACACGACCACCACGGCCAGCAGGGTGCCGATGTGAAGACTGATGTCGAAAAGGAGTTCGGGCTCGGTGAGGCCGAAAAAATGCTGGCCCAGCACCAGGTGCCCCGAACTGCTGACCGGGAGAAATTCGGTCAGCCCCTGGACGATGCCCAGAACGAATGCCTGAATCGTCTCCATGCTCAACCCTTTACCACGGCCATCGGCCGGAGCCGGGCCACCTTTTTGCAGATGCCGGCGCCGTGGACCACATCCACCACCTTGGAAACATCCTTGTAGGCGTCGGGCATCTCTTCTCTCAGGGTGGACCGGCCGGTCCAGCGGACCAGGATGCCCTTGTCTTCGAGCTCCCGGTTGATGGCCCGCCCCTTGCTCTGCCGGACCGCGGCCTTTCGGCTGAGCAGCCTTCCGGCACCGTGGCAGGTGGAGCCGAAGGTTTCTTCCATGGCCTTTTCCGTCCCGACGAGCACGTAAGAAGCGGTGCCCATGTCGCCGGGAATCAGGCTCGGCTGGCCCACCGGGCGGTATTCCTCACAGATCGCCTCGTGACCGGGCGCAAAGGCCCTTGTCGCCCCCTTCCGGTGCACGCAGACCGTCTGCATCCGGCCGTCGATCCGGTGGACCTCCTTCTTGGCGATGTTGTGGCATACGTCGTAGACGAGATCCATGCCGAGGCGTTCGGGCCCCATTTCAAAGACCTCGCTGAAAACCTCCCGGGCCCGGTGAAGCAGGACCTGCCGGTTGACCCAGGCATAGTTGGCCGCGCAGGCCATGGCCGAAAGATAGCGCCGGCCCTGTTCGGACTGGATCTGCGCGCAGGCCAGCTGCCGGTCCGGAAGCGCAAAGCCGAGGGTGTGAATCTGCCGGGTCAGCTCGGCGAGAAAATCGTCGCAGACCTGGTAGCCGAGCCCCCGGGAGCCGGTGTGCAGCAGAACCGTCACCTGGCCGGGATACAGGCCGAAGACGCGGGCCGTCTCTTCTTCGAAGACTTCATCGACCACCCCCACCTCCAGGAAATGGTTTCCCGAGCCCAGGGTGCCCAGCTGCTTGCGGCCGCGGTCTAAGGCGCGCTGGCTGAGCAGGGAAGGATCCGCACCGGCAATGCAGCCGCCGTCTTCGGTGCGGGCCACATCCGCGTCCGTGCCGTAACCGTGGTTCACGGCCCATTGGCTGCCCCGGCGGAGCACCTGTTTTTCCTCTTTCTCCGAAATCTTCAGGGGGCCGGTGGACCCCACCCCCGAAGGGACGTTTCGAAACAGCGCTTCGACCAGCTCCCGGAGCCGGGGCCGCACGTCGGCCTCTTCAAAGCCGGTGGTGGCCAGCCGCACGCCGCAGTTGATGTCGTATCCGACCCCGCCCGGGGAAACCACCCCGGTGTCCCAGTCGAAGGCGGCCACCCCGCCGATGGGAAAGCCGTATCCCCAGTGCATGTCCGGCATGGCCAGAGACGCTTTGACGATGCCCGGCAGCACCGCCACGTTGGCCACCTGCTTGAGGGGCTCGGCCTGCTGCGGGTCTTTAAGCATCTCGGCACTGGCATAAACGATTCCCGGAACCCGCATGGCGCCGGTCTTGGCAAGCTCCCACTTGTATGGACTGATCTGCTTGAGGTCCATTTTCCACCATCCTTTATAAAATCGCCGCTGCGATCTTGTTGATCATAACCCCAATGGGTTCCGATGAAAAGGGGGGCTTGCCGATGTCGGATAACAAAAAATGGGCCCTGCGCATAGGGCATGGGGTAAAACCAAAAATAGCAGCTCAGCGGCTTAGGAGCTTAGCAGCTTATCCCGGCGGTTCTGCCAGCTTGGCCCGGATGCATTCGACCAGGTCGGTCCGGCCCCGTGCCGCAAGATACGGGATCATCTCTTCGTAGAACAGCCCCCGCTCCCGGATGGTGATCTTGAAGGCGTCGAACAAGGCGCCGTCGACGTCGTCTTCGACAAAGGCGGCGGTTGCATCGAGCCGGCCGAGGGCCGCAAGCCCGGTCATGGTGCGCACGCACTTTTCACAGCGCCCGCAGTTGAGGCGGTCGGGCACGTTGGCCAGACATACCCGCAGGTTGTCCAATGCCGTGCGCCACTGTGAGACGATCTTGAGTTTTTCCATCCGGGACAGCGCCGTGTCCCGGTGGCAGATCCGCAGCCCGAAGCTGGAAAAGGCCGGATCGAGCAGCGGGTGGGACCCGCACGGATGGAGGTGGGCCAGATCGTAGGAGGAAGCGATGTAGACCAGGTTCATGCGCCGGCCCAAGGCGTGGGCCACCGCCGCCAGCACGGCCCCGAAAAAGAAGTTGAGCCAAAGATCCCGGTTGTCGCAGAGATGTCTTAAGTTGGTGTAGACCGGGATCATCTCCATGCCGGCCTCGTCGGCCACCGGCGCCATGGCGGCCTTGGCCCGCTCAAAAACCGGATACTTGGCCCCCCGCTCGACGACCCCGCCGATGTCGAATCCGTGAACCAGCAGCGCATCTTTCGGCCGGGCGGGGTGGCCGGCTTCGTAGCGGAGCATGGCCAGGCGAAGGGCGGCCAGAGAATCGATTCCGCCGGAGAGAAACATGCCGGCCCGGGGTGCTTCGGCCTCCGGCGGGGGATCCCCGCCCGCCGGCTCGATGAGAAGGGGCTGCATCGCCCCACCCGACCAGAGCTGCATCAGGGCCATCACGGTTTCCAGCCCCTCGAGCAGATACGGGCAAATCGATCCGTCGACCACGATCCGCCGCTCGCCGAAATGAAGCGCCGGGATCAGGCAGCCCACGACAAAGGGCTGAAGATGAACGCTCAGGTCTCCGGAAAACCGCGCTTCGGTCTCGATATAAACGTCCCGATCCGGCTGACCGCAGTCTTCCCACCGGACCTTGGCGCCAATGGCGGCGGTCTTTTCCGTTTCGGTGTGTGTCAAATTCTCGATGCGCATCGTGTTTCCTCATTTTCACGGGACGTTTTGCTCTCTTGTGAAACTTCCCCCCAAGTCGTGGTTTTGCGCAGGGCAAGCCCCTGACCGCTCATCGCCCGGTGTGTCCGTCCCAGAAGCGCTCCAGGTAATCGACCATCGCTCCGGCGATGTCGAGGCCGGTGGCGGCCTCCAGGCCCTCGAATCCCGGCGAGTAGTTGACCTCCATGACCCAGGGCCGGCCGCGATCGTCGATCACCATGTCGACCCCTGCAATTTGAAGACCAAGCGCCCGGACCGCCGAAACCGCCAACTGTCCGATCTTCTCTTCTACCATGGCCGCCTCGGCGCGACCGGTGAGATGGAAGTTGGCCCGGAAATCCCCGTTTTGGGGCCGCATGACCGCGGCGGCCGCCGTTTCCTCTCCCAGGACGAAAATCCGCAGGTCTTTTCTTCCGGCAGGGGCGATGAACCGCTGGAGCACGACTCCCGGCTTCAGGTCCCGGACAGCTTCGAGATAGCGGCGGCAGGATCCGGCGTCGCCGGCCAGAAAGACCCCCTCCCCCTGGCGGCCGCTCACCGGTTTGACGACCGCCGGAAAACCGCCGACGGCCGCCGCCGCGCCGGTTGCAGCATCGGGACTGTTGACCAGTACCGTGTCGGGCACCGGGATTTGGGCCTCTGCCAGCGTTCGACAGGTCCGGTACTTGCTGGCGGCCAGGCGGACCGCCGCCGGACCGTTGACCACGGCAACGCCGGCCTGAACCGCCTGCTCGAGCAAAGACAGGCTGGATTCTCCGATCTCCGCCCCCTGCCGGGGAAGCAGCAGGTCGACATCCACGGGCCGGCCGGCAAACCGAATCCGGCCGTCGACCACCGCCGGCCAGCTTCGGTAAGGATGCACCAGGCTCACCCGGTGGCCCCGGGCGGCGGAAGCTTCCAGAAGCCGGCGGTTGGGATGATAGTCCCGGCCATTGACGGTGACGATGCCGATGTTCATCGGTACGGTCCCTCTCTATTTACCCGGATGTTCCATGAAATTAGAAAGCGCGTCGGCAAGGGCTTCGGGCATCCAGATCCCCACCGGCTTTTCAAGCGCCCGGCTGTGGAAAACGGCCACCTTTTTCGTCCGGTTGCGAAGGGCGATCTTCTGGGTGGCAAGATTGTCTTCTCCGATGACGGAAAAGATCTTTTTGCCCTGGGCCCGGTCGGTCAATCCGGCGAGCAGCCGGGTCCCGATCCCCAGCCCCCGGTACTCGGGCCGAACCGATGTGTAGCCCCGCTCCAGAAACCCGGAAAGGTCGATGCCGGTCTGCCGGCCGACCTGGTCGATGTACTCCTGCCGCGGATGCTTGAGGCTCGAATTGGCCACGATCACACCCCGCTCGGTCACGATGCCGATCAGAAAGGCCCGCTCCAGGTTGTGGCGGACCCACCGCTCTTTTACCGATCCTGCCGCCAGGACCATGCGGCAGACTTCGTCCATTTCTGCGGAAAGAAGTTCGGCCGGCGGCAAAAACCGATAGTTCAACTCATCGCCGAGCCGGAATCCGATGCCGGTTTCACCGTCGAACCGCCATCTTCCCAGCTCGGCGGCCGTCATCTTTTCCAGCAGGGGAACCAGCAGGAACGGATCCTGCAGGGCGCACCAAAGGGGAAACCCGGCAAGCGCCGCAACCCCACGGTATCCCGACGCCGTTTTCGGCCAATGCTGGCGGGCGCCGGCGGCAGCAGCCGCCCCCCGCTCCCACCGGCACCAGGAGTGAACCGCTTCCAGCGGAGGGGTCTTCGGCGCTGGGCTGTCCGGCGGCGGAGAATCGAGAAGTTCGAGATGGTTCCAGGCGCCTGCCCGGGCGCTTTTTTGCAGCGCCTCGGCCAGGGGTCCTAGTTCTCTTTGCCCGGCCCGCCATCGGACCAGCCGGGAGGCAACCGCCTCTGCGGTTTGACCTGTCTTCGGCGAAACGGAGCTGTCCGAAGCGCCGAAGTTCTTTTCGGTCTCCAAGATGCCGTCGAAAAAATCACTGATCGGTGCGGCAATGTCTTCGGGCGCCTTGAGCAGCCGGGTCAGGTCGGGAACCTTTCGGCGGCACCACTCGGAAAGGGTCAGGGCCGCCGGACACTGCGCCGGCGATGCCGCCTCAAATACGACGGTCGACCAGGGGCCGTCTGAAATCCGTGCTGCAAACGCCTTGTCTGCCAGTTCCAGAAACGGGTTCACCACCGGATCTGCGGCAAAAGCGCCGGCCTCGGCATCCTCCCTGACGCTCGGACAGCAGATCCACCCCCAACCGATCCGGGTCGGGCAAAAGGCCGCCGACACCATGAGCAGCAGTTCGTGCAGGGTCGATATCTTTCCTGCCAAAACCCCTGCCGGGTAGGGTTCTTCAGAAAGGAGGCGATGGAGAATCTGCCCGGCTTCTGCGGCCATCTTCTCCCAGCGGCCGGGCCGGGAAACGACGTCTCCGGCTGTCTTTGCCGCCCAGCGGGCCGCCCCCCGGTAGCCGCCGCTCTGCTGCCGGTTTCGCACGGCTTCCAGCCGTCTGTGCAAAGCGCCGGCATCGAAAAGGACCCGTCTGTAAAAATCCTGGTTTGCATCGTACAGGTCGCCGCCTTCCTGCAGGGCAGCGCCGCCGTCCATCTCGGGGCCGGCGGCCGGGCTGGCCATGGGCAGCTGTACGATCAACGCCGGGCCCTGGGTTGTCAGGGATATTTGGCTCATTTCCGGATCGCTCTCGGATCGGGTTCCGGTCAAACGGAGTGGATACGGGGGCAAATTACCCATTTCGCGGCATCATGAATCCCGAAAGTTGAGTTATTAAGAGAAAGCCCGGCCGGTGTCAACGCTTGACCCCGGTATGCGCCTTTCCAAAGCCAGGCCGGTATGGTAAAGATAACCGGCTACCATGAAAGGATTTTTGCCAAACCTGCGTCGCCGCTTTCACCGGCGGCGGGGCGTTATCCGAAGGAGCCCCCTGGCATGGTGGAACTGATCGCCACCTATCTGGTTTTTACCGGCGTCCTCGTGGTCTATGGCGCCCAGGTTTGACCGTTTCTCGACGGCCTCGGGTATGCGAGCGCCGCAATCGTCTCCTACGGCCCGGTGATCGCCCTGCTGCCCGCAAGGGCTCTGGCGTTCCGGCGTCACATGCGCCTGGTTGCCGACGACCGGCCCGACGCCGAGCGCATGTTCCGTCTGCCCTGGAAGGAGCTGCGCGCCGACCTGATCACCTGGACCGGGGCGGGCCTGGCCATGGTGGCCGCTTACGAGATCTTTTACGAACCTTATCTGAGCACAGGGATCAAGGTGCTGATCGGCTGCATGTCTTTCGGCCTGTTTGGCGGCATGCTCAGCTACCTGAACACCGAAAAGCGGCTCATCGGACGGGTCAAAGAAGTCGAGTTCATCGAGCGGTCTCCGGGAAAGCTGTTTCCGGTGACCCGCAAAATGATGATCATGATCGTTACGCTGCTGGTATTCATGGCATTTGCCGTGCTGCTCATGGTCCTGCTCGACGTCTACTACCTTCTGGAACATCCGGACATGCCCGAGCCGGAAATCTATTGGGGCATTTTCAAGGAGATCGTCTTTGCGCTGGCCGTATTGCTGGCCATCAGCGTGATGGTGGTCCGGCGCTATTCGAAAAATCTCGAACAATCGCTGGCCATCCAGCTCGACGCCATGGAGCGGATCAGCCGCGGAGATCTCGATGCACGGGTGCCGCTGCTGGCCGACGACGAATTTACGCAGATTGCGGCCAAGACCAATGAAATGATCCAAGGGCTGAAGGAAAGGGACTTTTGCCAGACCCGGTTCGGCCAGTATGTCTCCCCGGAAATCAGCGAACGGATCTTGAAAGGGGAGATTTCCGCAGACGGGGAGATGGTGGAAGCAACGATCCTGTTTTGCGATCTTCGCGGCTATACCTCCTTTGTGGAAAAACGATCCCC
>CBFCZJ010000112.1:0-9922 GCA_965602445.1 uncultured Desulfobacterales bacterium
CCTCACTTGGCCGGCATCTTCTCTGCCGCTTCCCGGTCCCGCTCCTCCTGCATTTCCTTGACGGCCTTGGCCTTGTCGATAGGCGCCATGATCTTGTTCGCCACATCCTTTCCGGCTTTTTCCGTCATTTTTTCGACACTTCCCTTTTCCTCCTTGTCCTTCGAGCAGGAAACCGGAAAAAGGCAGACAACCCCCACCAGCAGCGACGCCACGATACCGACAACAATTTTTTTCACAGAGAACCTCCGGAGGTCGTTGATGATAACCGCCTTGTTTCAGATATTCACTCCAACGATAAGCTCTGGGGCGGCATGCCCCTCGCCGCCCCCAGCAGCGCTATGTTAGCGTCAAGATGTTGGTTCCTTTGGGAGCTGTGCTCCATGCCACACGGCAACAATCCAAACAATATCGCCTTTTATTTTATAGAAAAATCGGTAGGGGGGTACAATAACTTCACGGTGTGGGAGTTCAGGAAATTCAGGTATAATTCTTCCAGACTCAGGCAATTTTTCAAGCCTTCGCAGAATTGTTTCGGCTTTATTCCGAAAGCTCACTGCCGCTGATGGTTTATCCCGCTGGATATAGGAGAGCGCAGAAAGAAATTGGTTTCGGGCAGAAGGGGTGAATTGGATCTTCACTATGGCTCCTTTGCCAGAAGGGAATCAGCTTCGGCAAGGACTGTGTCAAGATCATATCCCTTCCCCAAGTCAACCTCTCTATCACCCTTGGCTAAAAGCCTCAGAAGTTCCTTTTCGTGCTCGAACTTTTCATAGGCTTTAACGCCGATCAATACACCTGCTGCACGCCCTCTTTGGGTGATGATTAGGGGCTCATTGTCTTTATTTAATCTTTTCAGTATCTTTGCGGCATATTGTCGCAAGTCACTCACGGGGATTATATTGGCTAATTTGGTCATAACTCACCTCCTATAGTACTCTTACATGTATCACAAAAAGCACCACAAATCAATTTCTCAATCTAATTCACATCTTGGTATTGATACGCCAACGCCGGCGGTTGTGCCGCGAGCATCGCAGGTCAAAGAGGGCGCGCCGGCGGCCTCTTTGATCGAGAAGCGCAGTCGGCTCCAATGCCCTTGATAGGCGGAGCGTGAGCGGAGCCTTTCAGCGTCAATAGATGGAAAAATTTCGCGTGATAAAGCCACTGCATCCACCGATAACGGTCCTTTCGGAAGCGAAGGAGAAACTCCCGTTTGTGGCACCGGCCTGTCGGGTCGAAGCCAACGGCGAAGCCTGGTGGGTAATGTGCCAAATAAAGCCAAAACCCCATCCCTGCGGAGCAGAAATGGGGTTTTATTTTTTCCTCATGGACGCTCCGGGGCGGGTTCGGAGTCCTTTTGATGTTCAGCATCAGGGTAGGGCAAATGCGGTGGAATTGTCAATTCAACAGCCGGCGGATCCGGCGAAGCGGGCGATGTCATCATCCCGGTATCCAATTTCCGCGCTACAGCTCCAGGTAGCCGCCCGGCAGCAGGCTGGTGGCCAGCATGACGCGGTTGATGTCCCGGTGCTCCGTCCAGGTCCGGGCTTTTCGGTTTTCCGGTTCGAGCCAGAAGGCCTCGATGCTTTCTCCCAGTTCGGCATAGGGCAAAAGCCGTTCGATCCTCTCCAGGACCCCGGCATCGCCGACCGGCGACTCCTGATTCTCCCTGACGGCCTTTTCCATTTTTTCAAGGGCGTGCAGGCCGATGGCCATTCCCAGTTCGCGAAACGCCAGCCGGTCTTTCGCAGGCAAATTCAAAAGGCGCCTGGCCGGGGACGCCGCCAACCCCTGCAGCGCTGCATCGAGCATGTCGTTTAGCAGGCCCACGGCCTGAAGTCGGCCTTTCACCATCAACTGAACCACCCTGAACGCATCGCACAGGAGCCCGCCGATGCCTAAAGGATCGTCCGTTTCCCAGGTCATTTCCCGGCAGATCGCCGCCATTTCGGAAATTTCCGCATCGAGCGTCCGTACAGGAAACGGGGCCAGCTCGGTCGCCGTCGCCTGAAGCTGGGTATATGTAACCAGGCCGTCCAGGGGATCGTGCTGCCCCATCAAGGGCACCAGCATGTAGGAAAGATCGATGCTCATCTTCCAGTACATCCGCTTAGAGCCGTCGGGCAGTGTGTAGACGAAGCCGCGATGGGCGGCTTTGGCCAGCGCCACGGCCCATTCGTTGTAGACCGGATCTCCGGAAAACCGGCTCGCCTGGTCCAGCGCGTGCATCCACTTGGTCAGGTAATGGTAATACTGCCCGTCCCGGTCCCACTCCAGCCGCTCATCGTAGGGCTCCCCGGGCTTTCGCTCTTTGAGCGGTTTGCCGATCCTGAGGCCGCCTCGCGTCGGATGCCGGCGCCCCTCTTCTTCGGAAAGGCCGCTGATCCAGCCGCTTCGCGGATCGTCGTCCCGGTGCCGGCCCAGGGTGAAATGCACCTGTTTCACCAGATCGAGGGCCGATTGCCGCCAGTGTTCATCCCCGGTCCGCCGGAAAAGCCCGAGAAAGTTGCAGACGGCAAACGCGTCTGTCCACAAGTACCGGCGCACCGTCTTGCCTCCGGCGGAAAGTCCGGTGGAATCTGAAAAATCCGCCATGACCGCTTTGACCTCATCCACTGCCGGCATTCATCGACCTCCTGGAAAAGAGATGGGTTAGACTTCCAGTAGCAGCCCCTTTCAAATCGCTCAATACCGTTTCAAGAGATTGTCACCTTTCGGTTTCCTTTCAAAGGGCCGATCGCCTGAAATTTTCTTGATCCCGGCAAAAGATTCATTATAGACAGGAGCTGTCGCCATGCACATCACCCCTGAAGAAACAATCGACTTGTCGATTCTCCCTGCCGCCGGCCGGGTGCAAAGGGCAGCGGGAGCTTTCCCCTTCAACCTTTCGCTGGTGAAACGTCCGAAGAAAATGGCCCATCATCTTATACTCGGCGAACTTGAAGATTTTCTGACCGGGCAGATCCTGCCCGACACCCTCGACGAGCGGTACCGGCAGCAGCTCGCCCGGTTTCTGGTGGAGGAAAAGGGCTACCGGAAGGCAGACATCGAACCGCGCAGGCGGCTTTTGGTGCGCGCTGGCCAGCGGCGGGCCGAGGTTCCGGTCGATTTTGTCGTGTCGGTGCAGGAAAGAATCTGCATGGTCGTCCGATTCGGGCCCGGCTCCCTTGTCACCCGCCACCGCCCGTCTCTGGCCGTTGCCCGTCTCATGGCCGGCGGCCAGGTCCCGGTGGTCGTGGTGACCAACGGCGAAGCGGCAGACATTCTCGACGGGGCCTCGGGCAAGCATCTTGCCGAAGGGCTCGACGCGATCCCAAATCGGGAGGCCCTTTTACAGATCGCCGCCTCGCGGCCGTTTGAAGCGATCTCCGAGAATCGGGCGGAAAAGGAGGCCAGGATCGTTTATGCCTTCGAGGTGGACGGCGCCTGTCCCTGCGATGATACGGTCTGCCGCCTCGATTAGCGTCTTTTCGGCTTGATTTTTCCGATTTCCGGTCTATGGTCAATTGGTCAATTGGTTGATTGGTGGTCTTGGACCCGGTCCTGTCCTTCTGCAGATCTGCCGAAACAGGAAGTGTTCAACCATTTGACGAATCAACATACCGCCAGACAGATGAATGAAAACGGAAGATCATCATAGTTTCATGGGAGAAGCCCTGGCGCTGGCCGGGCAGGCCCTGGACCGGGGCGATTTTCCGGTGGGATGCGTGGTGGTCAGCAGCGGCAGGGTCATTGCTTCCGGGGCCAGAACCGGCTCTCGGCCTCCCTGTGCAAACGAGCTCGACCATGCCGAAATGATCGCCCTGCGGCGGCTGGCCGACCAGGGGGTCAGCCTTTCCGGGGCCGAGGCGTCGATCTACTGCACCATGGAACCCTGCCTCATGTGCTACGGAGCGATCCTGCTTGCAGGCGTTGCCAGGATCGTCTACGGGTTTGAAGACGTCATGGGCGGCGCGGCCCGCTGCGATCGGAAGGGGTTTGCCCCCCTTTACAGGGACAACCCGGTGAAAGTCGTCGAAGGGGTCAGACGCAGCGAATGCCTTTCTCTTTTTCGGCGGTTTTTTCAACATCCGCAAAACGCCTATTGGCAGGGAAGCCTTCTGGCCGACTACACCCTTTCCCAGAAGAAAGGAGACAGGGCCTGACCCAACTTTCGGGATTCATGACGCCCGAAAGCGGGTGCCTGAGATGCCCCTTGCATATTTTTTTCTTGCATTTCATCAAGCGGTTGGATAAGGCACAATGCGAATCGGCCCGCGCTTCCATGGAGGCGCTGCCGCCTTCCAGGGGCGCGGGCATGGAAATTCATTTCATCTGCGGCACCGTCTCCGGGCGGCTTCCGCAAGACCATCTGCCGAGGAGGTGTGAGCATAGCTAAACCGAAACAGACCCAGCGAACCCGGATCAACAAGACAATTTTTGCCAGAGAGGTCAGGCTGATCGATCCGGAAGGAAATCAGCTCGGGATTGTGCCGCTGAACGAAGCCCTGGAAAAGGCTGCAGGATTCGGCCAGGATCTCGTGGAGATCTCCCCGAACGCCAAGCCGCCTGTCTGCAAGATCATGGACTACGGCCGCTACAAATACGAGCAGACCAAAAAGCAGCAGGAGGCCAAGAAAAAGCAGAGCACGACCCAGGTCAAGGAGATCAAGGTCCGTCCCAAAACCGGAGAGCACGACTTGCAGGTCAAGATCGGCCACATCAAGCGCTTTCTGGACAAGAAGGACAAGGTCAAGGTCACGGTGATGTTCCGGGGCCGCGAGATCACCCTTTCGGATCTCGGCAGGGATGTGCTCGAGCGGATCTATGAACAAACCGAGGACATGGCCGTCTTGGAGCAGCCCCCCAAATTCGAAGGACGCACCATGGTGATGGTCCTGGCTCCGAGGTGACCGTTACCGGCGGACGATGCTACCGCCGGCGGCAGCACACCGTTCCGATTCGCTGTAGCCGTCATGCAGCGGCAAAAGGCAGACAAAACCACTGAGAAGGTGGCGTGCGCTGATCTTTTCCATGCTCACGCCATCGTTGTTTTTAGACCGATAAGGAGAAACTCGATGCCCAAGATCAAGACGAACCGGGCCGCCGCCAAGCGGTTCAAAAAAACAGGAACCGGCAAATTCATCTTTAGCAAATCCCACGCAAGCCACATCCTGACCAAGAAAACCCGCAAAAGGAAGCGGTCCCTGCGCAAAAAGAATGTGATTGACAAAACCAATGTCAGGGAGATAAGGCTGCTTCTCCCCAACGGGTGATAAATTCGCTGCCGCGATTTATGAAAATTTGCATGCAGCGAAATACGAAAAAGTACGGAAATAAATAATCGACAATCGGCAACCAATACCCATGCCGTTACCCGGTTTACCAACCTCCGGCATGGAGCGGTTCATGGCCCGCGCTTGCATTGATTACGGAGTTTGCGCGATGAACCGGCCTTTTCCCCCGAAAGGGAGGACGAAGGAGCAAGTCAGATGAGAGTGAAAAGAGGATTCAAGGCAAGAAGGCGCCGGAAAAAGGTGCTGAAGCTGGCCCGGGGCTTTCGCGGAGGCCGGAGCAAGCTGTTTAGAACGGCCGCGGACTCCCTGGACAAGGCCCTGATGTACGCCTACCGGGACCGAAAGGCACGGAAGCGCGATTTCCGGCGGCTGTGGATCGCCCGAATCAACGCCGGCGCCCGGATGAACGACCTTAGCTACAGCAAATTCATTCATGGGCTGAAAACGGCGGGCGTGGCACTGGATCGCAAGGTGCTGGCCGATCTGGCCGTTTCCGATCCGGCCGCATTCCGTGAGATCGCCAGCCTCGCCGCCCAGCAGGGATAGCACGCCCCGCGCCTTTTGCCGCCTGCCAGATCCGGTTCCGCGGGCACGCCCCGGGATTCCAAACTGACACAGACCGTCGATTTTGGGGTCCCCGTCCGTCGAAAAACGGGGATCGCCGGATCATTATTGAACAAGAGGGCCGCTGTGGAACCGTCCATCGAACAGATTCGGGAAGACGCGCTGGCAGAACTCCATGCCGCCGCCGACCCGGAAACGGTCAAGGCACTTTCCATCCGCTATCTTGGCAGGA
Source organism: uncultured Desulfobacterales bacterium (assembly GCA_965602445.1). Lineage (GTDB taxonomy): Bacteria > Desulfobacterota > Desulfobacteria > Desulfobacterales > CAFBRK01 > JAIPEL01. Next base: position 6,073 of record CBFCZJ010000112.1, read on the forward strand.
AAGGCCGCGTCACCCTGTTTCTGCGCAATATCTCGTCGCTGCCGCCCGAGGAGCGCCCGGCCGCCGGCAAAAAGGCCAACCAGGTCAAAAAGGCCCTCGAGCAGGCATTTGCCGATGCCGTCGAGGCCATGGCCGCCGCCCCTTCGGTGGAAGACCGGATCGATGTCTCGCTGCCCGGCCGCAATCCCCGGCCCGGGCATGTGCACCCGATCACCCAGATCACCAATCGAATTTGTGAAATCTTTCTTCGCCTCGGGTTTGACGTGGCCGAAGGGCCGGAGGTGGAAAAGGACTGGTACAACTTCGAGGCGCTCAACTTTCCCAAGGACCATCCGGCCCGGGACATGCAGGACACGTTCTTTGTTTCCGAAGACATCGTCCTGCGGACCCACACCTCTCCGATCCAGGTCAGGATCATGGAAAAACAGCCGCCGCCGGTGCGGGTCGTCGCCCCGGGAAAGGTGTTTCGCTGCGATTCGGACCTGACCCACACCCCGATGTTCCACCAGGTCGAAGGGCTCCTGGTCGACGACCGCATCACCTTCGGGGATCTGAAGGGCGTGCTGACGACCTTCGTCCACGAGATGTTCGACGAGCAGACGAGTCTGCGGTTCCGTCCAAGCTTTTTTCCGTTTACCGAACCCAGCGCGGAAGTCGACATTCTGTGTGTGATCTGCCGGGGAGAAGGCTGCCGGGTCTGCTCCCAGACCGGCTGGCTGGAAGTGCTGGGCGCCGGCATGGTCCATCCTGCCGTGTTTGAAAACGTCGGCTACGACACCGAGCGCATTTCCGGGTTTGCCTTCGGCATGGGGGTGGAGCGCATCGCCATGCTCAAATACGGCATCGACGACATCCGCCGCTTTTTCGACAACGACATCCGGTTCTTGGGGCAGTTTTGACATGAAAGTCAGTCTCTCTTGGCTCCGCCAGTATGTTTCGGTCGACATGGAAATCGACCGCCTGTCCGATGCGCTGACCATGGCCGGTTTGGAAGTAGACGCGGTCTGGGACCGCTATGACGACATGGAAAAGGTCTTTGTGGGCCGGATCGAAGCGGTGCGCCCCCATCCCAATGCGGACAAGCTTCGCCTCTGCGACGTGGCCATCAAGGATCGCAACGTCACGGTCGTCTGCGGGGCCCCCAATGCCGAAGCGGGTATGCTGTCGGCCCTGGCCCTTCCCGGCACCCGGCTGGCCGACGGTTCGGTCCTGGAGGCCTCGACCATCCGCGGCGCGGCCTCGGAGGGAATGCTCTGCAGCGAGGCAGAACTCGGCCTGGGCAAAGACAGAAGCGGCATCATGGCCCTTGACGCCGGCTTCTCTGTCGGAGAAAGGCTCGCGCGGGCGCTGAACCTCTCCGATCCGGTGATGGAAATCAAACTGACCCCCAACCGGCCCGACTGTCTGAGCATCATCGGGATCGCCCGGGAGGTGGCCGCCATCTGCGGCGCCCGGATGCACTATCCGGAAATTGCCCAGCCTCACACCGAAGACCGCATCGAAGACTACACGTCGGTGACCATCGAAGCGCCGGACCACTGCCCGCGCTACGCCGCCGCCCTGGTCTGCGAGGCTACGGTGGGCCCTTCTCCCGATTGGATTCAACAGCGGCTGCTTTCCGTCGGCCTCCGGCCGATCAACAACATCGTAGACATCACCAACTTCGTCATGATGGAAACGGGGCAGCCCCTGCACGCCTTCGATTTCGACCGGCTTGCAGAGCACCGGATCGTGGTGCGCACGGCCGCACCCAGCGAATCGTTCACCACCCTGGACGGCAAAGCGCGCTCCTTGACCTCCGACATGCTGATGATCTGCGACGGAGAAAAGCCGGTGGCCGTCGGCGGCGTCATGGGCGGAGAAAACTCCGAGATCGATGCCGGCACCTCCCGGGTGCTCATTGAAAGCGCGTACTTTCATCCGGCCAGCATCCGCCGGACGGCCAAAGCCCTTGGGCTGGGCACCGACGCCTCCCATCGGTTCGAGCGGGGAGTCGATCCGGAAGGCACCCTCACGGCCTTGAAACGGGCAGCGGCGCTGACCGCCGAAATTGGCGGAGGGCAATTGATCGGAGGGATCATCGACGTCCACCCCAAGCCGACTCCCGCCAAGACACTGTCTCTTTCTGCAGAAGCCACCAATCGCCTGCTCGGCACCGATCTGACCGCAGAACAAATCACCGGCCTGCTATCGTCTATCGATTTTTCCGTGGCCGGCAAAAAAGACGGCGCCCTTTCGGTTTCCGTGCCCACCTTTCGCGTGGATGTCCGCCGGCCCGAGGATCTCATGGAAGAAGTCGCCCGCCTGTGGGGCTACAACCGCATCCCGCAGACGTCCCCCCTGATTCCGGCCCAAAAGCCCCCCAGGACGGAAAGACGCGATTTTCGCGGCCGGATTCGAACGCTGCTGACCGGATTCGGATTTACCGAAACGGTGAACTACAGTTTTGCCGCAAGTCGAGCGGTGGATCTGCTTCAACTCGATCCTCAGGACCGGCGCAGGCGGAGCGTCGCCCTGCTCAATCCCTTGACCGAGGACCAGTCCGTGATGCGGACGACCCTGACATCGGGGCTGCTGGAAACCGTGCGCCGCAATCTGACCCGACAAATGCGGGATTTGAAGCTTTTCGAAATCGGCAAGGCGTTTATCGACAACGGCCCTGGCCAGCTGCCCGAAGAGATCGAAATCCTCGGCGGGATCCTGACCGGCAGACGGTTTCCGCTGGCCTGGCACAGCGAAGATGTGCCGTGCGATTTTTACGACATCAAAGGGGCGGTGGAAGGCCTCCTGGAGGGGCTTTCGGTGGACGGGGTCGGATTTACCCGACTGCCCGACGAGGCTTGCGACTATTTCCGGCCGGGCCGCAGCGCCCGGATTCTGGCCCGAAGCGAGAACATCGGCATCGTGGGAGAAGTGCATCCGGCGGTCATGAAACACTTCGATATCGATCAGACCGTGTTTCTGTTCGAAATCGAACTGGAGCGGCTTCGCAGCCAAATGCCGGACACGGTTTGCGCCGCACCGATCCCCCGTTTCCCGGCGGTCTCCCGGGACATCACCTTGATTCTGGATGAAGATACCGAGGCCCGGCTGATCCTGGATCGGCTGAAAGACATGAACGAACCATTGGTGGAGCGCGTCGCCCTGTTTGACGTGTTCACCGGTTCTCCGGTTGCCGAGGGAAAAAAGAGTCTGTCCTTCCGTATCACCTACCGCTCCCATGAAAAGACGTTGGAGGATGAGTCGGTCAACCGTCTTCATCAGAAGATCTCCAAAGCGCTTCTCGAAGAATTCGACGCCGTCCTTCCAGGCTAGCGCCGGCCCAGGAGCGTTGGTGATCGGACCGATTTGTGGTAAAGTCGTTTCGGCAAAGATCCGAGAGGCATTCCACCCCATGGCCGAGGGACGATGGAAAAAGTCCAGATCCCGGACAAGCTCTATTTTCGAATCGGCGAGGTCAGCCGGATCACCGGTGTACCTGCCTATGTTCTTCGTTTTTGGGAAAACGAGTTCCGGAGGATGCACCCGAAGCGGACCCCGTCGGGGCAGCGCCTCTATCGGAAAAAAGACATCGAAACCGTTCTGACCATCAAGAACCTCCTGTACGAAAAAAAGTTCACCATCGAAGGCGCCCGCCGCATCCTGCGCAAAAATCGAGCCGCTCCAGCAGACGGGCACGGAGACCTCGATATCCAAGCCATCCGAAACGAGCTGCTCTCTATTCGGCGCCTCCTTTCCTGATCCAGAAACCTATTGACAACTCTAGTTTTTTGTCCTATCTATTCCGTCTGGTTTGCGGGCATAGCTCAGTTGGTAGAGTACAAGCTTCCCAAGCTTGGTGTCGCGAGTT
>CBFCZJ010000113.1:0-9891 GCA_965602445.1 uncultured Desulfobacterales bacterium
GCCGCCACGATCGGTGGAACTATTTTGGCTGTTGCAGCGGCAGATGCCGGTGGGGAAGGAGACGCCGGGGACGCGGGAACACCGGCCGTTGTCACCACCGGCACACTGGAGATGACAGGACTCAATGTGGGGGCAACGATCGTTCGGACTGAGCCGCTCCAGATGACGGGACTGGATGTGGGCGCAACGATCGTGCGGACCGAGCCGCTCCAGATGACGGGTCTGTATGTGGGCGCAACAATCATTCGCACCGAACCGCTTCAAATGACGGGGTTGTATCCGGGGGCCTCTATCCAGATCATGGAGCCCCTCGGCGGGGAACAATGGGCAGCCAATGAGTCCTACCCGGTGCGCTGGACGAGCGCGGAGGGCCTCGGATATGTGGGAATCCGCCTGCAGAAGGAGGGGGAGGAAACCAGCCGAATATTGGTCCGGCGCATCTCTTCTCATTTCGGATTGGCAATGGTCGACATCCCTTCCAACACGCTGACCGGGGATTATTCGCTCGTGATCGAAACCCTGGACGGCGCCGTGCGGGCAGAAAGCGACGGTGCGGTATCCATTCAGGGCATTTCCGGGTTCGTCTACCCGGATTTCGACGTCGTCGACATTCAGCGGCTGGTCAACCCGAGCCGGCTCGTCGTGCAGATTCAAAACAACGGCGTCCCCTGGGAGGGGGCTCTGCCGGTACAGGTGCACTTCCACGATCCGGACGGGCCGTTTTCCCAAAACACCGCCATCGATCTCCCGGTAAGCCTTGGGCCCGGCCAGTCCCAGTGGTTCGATCTGATCGATCCGTTCACCTGGCAGACGCCCTACGACCAGCCCAGGCTTCAGTTCGTGGTGGTAGCCGATCCTGCCGGAAGCATTTCCGAAGGAGATGAGAACAACAATCTCCTGTCAAAAGAAATCCGCATTCCCTGCGGGATACAGATCGAGGGCCTCAGCAGCTTGATGATCTACAAGAACATGCCGGAAGTTTTTCTGTACGGGTTTTTCGGCAACGAGCGGTGCTCCAAAACGGTGGTCTTCGCCGATGTGAACGACCCGGAAGAGCGGTACCGGGTCTACGCGGATCAATGGGGAGCGAGTTCCCTGCATGTGCACCTCGGGGCAGTTCCGCCGGGTCAATATCGCGCAGTGGTCTATTGCACGGACCCGGAGCAGGAAGCCGCCTACAGCAGCAATTTGTCGCCGGTATTGCGAATCAGGCCAAAAAGAGAAGATTATGTCCCCCCCCTGCGCGATTCGGACCCCGATATACAGAAAACAACGGACGCCTTGGCCGAAGAGTTCCTCGAGGGAATCGAATTTCAAACCACGATCGAAGAGCTTTGGGTGGAGGAGGCCCAGGACGGTGTGGAGGTGCATGCGCGCATCATCCCCCATGGCCTGGCAAAGGTCGTCTTCGAAGTCTGGTCCGGTCCGATAAGAGAAAGATTCGCCGAGATTCGCGAGTTTCAGCCCGAAGGAGGGTTCGGAGGGACCACCCGTTATCATGTGCAGTCCTTGATCCAGGGGCTCGCCGACGGCGTCTACACGCTCCGCTGCCGGGCTGTTGAAGAAACTGGCGGAGGGGATTCGGCGACCATGACATTTCAAGTGGGGGAAGAGCAAACCCCGTGAATAAAGCTTATCTTTGAATTTTAAGTCTGCGAAGGGGTCACGAGGCCCCTGATTCAAACCGATTCGAAACCCATATTTGGCATGTTCTCCGGAGGCTCCGGGCATGAAAGGGGGAATCATGAAAAAGGACACGGTCGACAACGTCAGAAGACTGAAAGACGCGATCTCTTTGCACCTGGGGATCGGAGGCTTGATGTTCTTTTTTCTTTTGTGCGCAGGCCAGGTAGCCTACGGCCAGAATTACCAGGCACAGGATCAACCCGTGGGCGGCAACATTCAGGTGGGCGGGAATGCGGGCAACGTGCCTGTCGAAGAGGGACAGAACAACGCGGGATATCAACAGGCAGGGCAGCAGCAGATGGGTGACCAGAATTCAGGCGACCAAGGGTTGAGTGCGTTCGACTCTTCAAGTGTACCACCTGCCGGTCCCCTCCCGGAGGCCGACTGGATACTGGAAATTCCGATTGATGTTCAAGGCATTTCCGAGCAGATCCAAAAAATCAGGGTCATATGCCAAATCTACACCACCTCAGAAACAGACGATGGACATGTGAGATATGAAACGCTGTGTGGCGCGACATACAGAGACTTTTACCCCGAAAACGGTGCTTATCAAAGAAGAGAATTGATAGGAATTGCAAAATCGGATGATGTCGATTACAATGAAGCCAGCCAAGCAGATATATACGCTTGCGCAATAAGACTTTGCGAAAATGACGACTGTTTCTATCCCTCCCAGGACCCCGGCAGCGTTCCGGTGTTCACCCGAATGAATCCGGACAGACCTTTTCAGAGTAACATTTTGGGCAGAATCAACCCCTAACGTGCAAAGACGAAAAATATAAGCTTCGATTTCTGGAACCCAGTTGTTCCATAGACGGGAGAAGGCGCTTTAACCCTGTCCCGTATGCTCTTGTCCCGGCTATATGAAAGAAGCCATTTTCTCACTTGGTCCACTCCGTCCGATGTTGTAGAATTCCCGCAGTTTTTTCATCAACAATAAGGTTTGTAAACTTTCTGTTGGGAAGTGATATTTCTCTCTTTCCTGCCCCGAAAAGCAAGCGCTGCGAATGAAGCGATACCGTCCCTCCAAACAACCGCGCGGGCTACACTCCCTAAAGCCCGCCATTGGCACATTCCGATGAACCACAACATCTTGGGCATATCCTACTGATGCTCAAAGCGCGGAATCCAGCTATTTACTGCTGAACATGAGAGATTCTTACACTCCTATCGCTGGACACTGCCAAACTATTCCAGATAGACTGACCAGATGGCGAGCGCCGATCAGGGAAATAATCCCCACGAACAAGGCGGAAACGTCCGTAATGATTTCCGTTTCGAGTGTGCGCGGTGCAGGGACGTTCGTCCTTTCAATGGAAGAGCGTGTGTATTTTGTTACAGACTACCCATTGGGACAAACTGTCCAAGAGGGGAACCAGAGGGACGTTCTCAACATTTAAACATTCGCTATTAAAACATCTCGATCTCACACGCGGACTTGTAAATATTTAAATGTTGAGAACGTCCCTATTACTCCCCTGGGATCAGTATCTACAAAGTTCACTTTTTTCCAATCCGCAACTCTGTACATTTTCCGCCAACCATGTAAAAGTCAACATCCCAAGAGCAAATACGGGCCACCCGAAAACCGGTTTTGATTCCCGGTGTTTTTTTTCGTAACAGACAGAGTGTACTCGGGAGAAATTAAATGAAGCGATACCGGCCTTCCGAAGAAGAGATTCAGGTGCTGATGGCCGCTGCGCTGGGGAAGGTGCCTGCCGACCTCGTGGTAAAAAATGCGCGGCTGGTAAATGTGTTTACCGGCGAAGTTCTGCCGGACACGGCGGTCTGCGTCAAGGACAAGTGGATCGCCTACGTGGGAACCGATGCATCGGAGTCGATCGGCCCGCAGACCCGGGTGATCGATGCCGCCGGCAAGGTCCTCGCTCCAGGGTTCATCGACGGACACACCCACCTGGCCTGTCTGTTCACCCCGGCCGAATTCATCCGCCATGCGGCCCCGGGCGGAACGACCACGGTGGTGTCCGAAACCATGGAAGCGTATCCGGTGGGGGGCCTGGCGGGGGTTCTCGACGTGATGGCCTCTTTTGCCCACCAGCCGATCAAGATTTTCGGCACCGCACCGGCCATGGTCTCCACCAGTCGGGCGGCCGCGGGCGTCGATGCAGCAGACCTGGAAAAGATTCTGGACCTGGAAGATGTGCTGGGCCTGGGCGAGTCTTACTGGCAGGCGGTGCTTCAGGAGCCGAACGTGTTTGTTCCGGAGATGGTCGAAACCGCCGGACGTGGGAAAACCCTGGAGGGTCATTCGGCCGGGGCCCGGGGCAGGAAGCTTTGCGCCTATCTGGCGGCCGGAATCACCTCCTGTCATGAGCCGATCAAAGCAGAAGAAGTCTTAGAGCGGATTCGGCTCGGCATGCACGTGATGATCCGCGAAGGCAGCATTCGGCGGGACCTGACCGAGATTGCAAAGATCCGAAAGTTGTCCATCGACACCCGGCGGCTGATTCTTTGCACCGATGGAATTTCCCCCGGGGATCTTTTGGAAAAAGGATACATGGAGTACGTGGTGCAAAAAGCGGTCGACAGCGGATTTGACCCGGTCACGGCGATTCAGATGGCCACTCTCAACGTGGCCGAACACTTCCGCATCGACGGCATTGTGGGCGGAATCGCCCCGGGAAAATGTGCGGACATGATTCTGCTCCCGGCGCTGGAGACCATCTCCCCGGAGATGGTGATCAGCAACGGCCAGGTGATCGCGGAAAACGGTACCCTTCTTGTCGAGCCCCGCCGCCATCGATACACCGCGGGCAGCCGCAGGACCATCCGTCTTTCTGAGCCGGTAGCCCCCGATCTTTTTGTCATTGCCTGCGACGCCGGCAAGGAGAAGACCGAGGTCCGGGTGATCGAAATGATTTCCGATTTGGTGTCCAAGGAGAGGCACCTGCCGGTTTCCGTGCACGAAGGTCGGATCAATGCCGATCCGGGCGCGGACCTTCTCAAGGTGTCGGCGGTGGACCGCGCCAAGAACCCGGGAAAGGTCTTTACCGGCCTGATCCGGGGCTTCGGGCTGAAAAACGGCGCGCTTGCCGCCAGCAGTGCCTGGGACACCTCCGACATCATAGCCGTCGGAGCCTCAGATCAGGACATGGCCGGAGCGGTCAACCGCGTGTGCGAGCTTCAAGGCGGAGCGGTGCTCTGCGTGGACGGTAGGGTGGTCGAAGAGATTCCCATGCCGGTATTGGGCATTATTTCCGAGCTTCCCATGGAAGAACTTGTCCGGCGACAGGCCGCCATGAACCGCACCCTGGCCGAACTCGGCTGCCCCCTTGTCGATCCGCTGCTGACCCTGGTCGCCCTGACCGGAGCGGCGATTCCGTTTTTCCGGATCTGCGAAGAGGGGCTGGTCGACTTCAAGACCGGAGAAACGGTGGGGGTTTTCGTCGACGAATAGATCCCCGCCGGCCGGAGAAACTTGCTTTGTCGCATACTCATGCAGCTCGAAGCGGTCAATCAGACGCTGCGCAGTGAGCTGCGCAGCTTGTCGTCACTCCGGCGAAAGCCCGAGTCCAGGATTCCTGCACAGACTGGATTCCGGATCTCGCTTCGCTCGTCCGGAATGACGGTTTCTTTTTGTTGCAAGATTGTTTCAGGCAATAAACGGATGCGCAAAGTCGTCTTCCACAGATGGCAAGAGCCGATGATTTGCAATTGGATATGAAAGACAAGGCCGTATTCTCTTTTCCGGCTGATCATCATGGAGCTTCTGTGCTGGGCTCCCCGGGCGAATCCGGATCCTGAGAACCGGGAGATAATCACCGATGAATCTTGCGCTGTTTCTTCTTTGCTGGACGCCGGTGCTGCTGCTGACCGTGCTGGCGGTGTTTTTCCGTCGGCCGGCCCTGGAGCTTTCCATCTGGGGGTGTCTGTTCACGTTGGCCCTGGTGGTGTTCGGCTTTGACACTTCCATCGTGATCGCCCTGCTTGCAGCCGCAGACGGCGTGCTGACCACCCTGCCGCTGCTGCTGGTGATCTTTGCCGGAATTCTGCTTTCCAGCCTGTTGATGTCGACCGGATCCCTTGCCCGGATCGTCACCTGGTTCAAGGGAGCGGCCGGAGACGCCTTCGGCCGGAACCTGCTGATCACCCTGGGCGTGGGCAACTTCATGGAAGGCGCCGGCGTGATCGCAGAACCCGTGGTGGCGCCTATGCTTCATGCCGCCGGGGTCTCGCCCGTAGGGTCGGCGGCGCTTTCCATCGTCGGCTATGCCGGGCTGATGACGTTGGAGATGGCCGGCATCATCGTCACCGTGTTGTCCCTGGTGACCGGCATCCCGGTCGGCGAGCTGGGGGTGGCTTCGGCGTGGCTGTCGATTCCGGCGACCGTGATCATGGCGCTTTGTGTGCCGATTTTTCTGCCGAAACCGTCCGGCGGCCTTCGGCGTCTGGCACTGGCCGGGGCCTGCGGCCTGTTTCTCGGCTTTGTCGCCCTGGGCTGCGCCGCTTTTGTGGGCATCTCGATTTCGGGGATCGTCGCCGGCCTGGCCCTGATCTTTGTCTTTATTTTTTTCGGCCCCCGGGGGCTCAAGCTCAGCCGGGCCGTATTCATCGATCTGGCGCCGTTTGTTTTCATGCTCCTGGCGCTGCTGGCGGTCAACACCATACCGGCGCTGAAAATCCTTACCTTTGAAAAACTGGTGGTCAAGGTGAGCCTGGTGCCGGTGCATACCATTACCTTCCGGCCGCTGTTTTCCGCCTACCTGTACCTGGCTGCCGCCTTCTGCCTGGCAGCCGTGCTCCTTGAAGTGCCCCGGCCGCAGCTGGCCCAGGTGCTGCACGGCGGGTTTTCCAAGGGCTGGCGGGCCTTTGTCGCCATGGGGCTGTTCGGGGCCATGGGGCAGATGATCGCCTATTCCGGCTACGGTGCCGATTTTGCCCGCATCTCCCAGGGCCACAACATTCCCTGGGTGCTGTCCAACGGGCTGAAGCTGACCACCGGGGGATGGTACCCGGTCTTTGTCCCTTTTCTGGGCTGGATCGGGACCTTCTTGACCGGCTACGGGGTGGCGTCGCTGATGCTCTTCGGCCAGCTCCAGGTGCAGGCGGCCGGCATGCTGGGCGTTTCGGCGACCTGGCTTTCGGCGGGGCTTGCGGTGGGCGCCTCGCTGGGATCGATTTCCTCCCCTTTCAAGATCGCCCTGGCCACCCCCATGTGCGACGCGGTGGGTCGGGAAGGGGCGATTTTGAGAATTACGATCCCCCTGGGCATCGGCGCCTCGTTGCTGATCGGCGTCATATTGTGGATGGTGGCGTAAGCGCAGAACAGCGCTACTGCGCGCTTGGAGGCTGGGAAGCTGGGAAGCTGGGAGGCCGAGAGGCTGGGATGCTGGCAGGCTGGGATGCCGAAAGGCTGGGATGCTGGAAGGCTGGGATGCTGGCAGGCAAAAATCAAAAGCAAAACCTGAGGCCCTTTTTTTGCTTGCTGCGTCCCAGCGTTCCAGCCTCCTCGCTTCCCAGCAGATATTCAGCATCCAAGCCTCCCAGCCTTCCAGCATCCCAGCTTTTCTGTCGCACCTGTCTCTTGCATCGAAACCCCGTGGCGGATAAGATGAGACCATAACCCCCATCGACTTGGCCGGCCCTTTGCCGGCAGGGAGACGCCATGACCGCCGTTGAAAACCACACCCCGACCGCCTCCTCGGAGGATTTGCTCAAGGACGTCCAGCACCACATCGTTTCCTATCTTGGAAACGATTACCGCCCGCCGCGTCGGAACACCTATTACTACGGCCTGTCGCTGAGCGTTCGAGACCGCCTCGTGGAGCGGTGGCTCAAGACCCAGCGAACCTACTACGAAACCGGCGCCAAACGGGTCTACTATCTTTCCATGGAGTTTTTGCCCGGCCGTTTTCTCGTCAACAGCCTGCTCAACATGGGGATGTACGAAACCTGCCGCGACACGATGATGGGCGTCGGATTGAACCTGGCCGACCTGGAAGAGGAGGAATGGGACCCGGGGCTGGGAAACGGCGGCCTGGGGCGGCTGGCCTCGTGCTATCTCGATTCGATGGCCACCATCGGAATTCCGGGCTATGGCTGCGGCCTCCGATACGACTACGGAATTTTTTACCAGACCATTGTCGACGGCTACCAGGTGGAGCGCAGCGACAACTGGGTGCGCCACGGCAGCGCCTGGGAAATCAAGCGCCGGGGATACAACTACGAGGTCAACCTGTACGGCCGGAGCGAACCGTATGTCGACGAAGAAGACGGCCACACCCGATACCGGTGGGTCGATTCCGAAAAGGTCATGGCCATGGCCTGCGACTTTCTCGTGGCCGGATACGGCAACGAAAACGCCAACAACATGCGGTTGTGGGCGGCCCAGGCCAGCCGGGAGTTCAACCTCGAGGAGTTCAACGAGGGAGACTACATCGGCGCGGTGGAGCAGAAGGTATGGAGCGAGAATATCTCCAAGGTGCTCTATCCGCGGGACGAAAGCTCCGCCGGAAAGGAGCTTCGCCTCAAGCAGCAGTATTTTTTCGTCGCCGCCACCTTCCAGGACCTGCTGCGACGCTTTTTGAAATATCAAAACGATTTTGCCCATCTGCCCGATGCGGTTGCCGTTCAGCTCAACGACACCCACCCCTGCATCGCCATCCCCGAAATGATGCGGATCCTGCTGGACGAACAGGATCTTGCCTGGCAGGAGGCCTGGGACATCTGCACCCGGGTGTTTTCCTACACCAACCACACCGTTCTGCCCGAGGCCCTGGAAACCTGGCCCGTGGATCTTCTCGGCCGAGTGCTGCCCCGCCACATGGAAATTATCCGGGAAATCGATCGACGGTTTACCCGGGAGCTCAAAGAGGCCTACCCGGACGACCGGGACCGGCAAAAGCGCATGGCCATCGTGGCAGACGGCCAGGTCCGCATGGCTCATCTGGCCATGGTGGGAAGCCACAAGGTCAACGGTGTGTCGGCCCTGCACACCCGGATTTTGAAAGAACGGATTTTTGCCGATTTTCATGCCCATTTTCCGGACAGGCTGATCAACATTACCAACGGAATCACCCCGAGACGATGGCTGCTCAAGGCAAACCCGCCGCTGGCAAAGCTGATCACCGACACCATCGGAGACGGCTGGCTCCTCGATCTGGACCGCTTGAAAGAGCTGATCCCCTACGCGGAGGACGCCGGGTTCAGAAAGGCGTGGCAGCAGAGCAAACGGGCCGGTAAGGAGCGGCTTCAGCGCTATGTGCGGCGAAAGTTGAACATCGAAATCGATCCGGCCACGCTGATCGACGTTCAGATCAAGCGGATGCACGAATACAAGCGCCAGCTGCTCAACGTACTGCACGTGATCTGCCACTACAATCGGATCAGGGCCGGGGCCATGGAGGACATCGTTCCCCGGACGGTCATCTTCGGCGGCAAGGCCGCGCCGGGCTACTTCATGGCCAAGCTGATCATCAAGCTGATCCATTCGGTGGCAGACGTTGTCAATGCCGGCAGGGGCTCGAACGGTTTGCTTGAGGTGATCTATCTTCCCAACTACTGCGTCTCCCAGGCAGAGAAGGTGATTCCCGCAGCGGATCTTTCCGAGCAGATTTCCACCGCCGGAATGGAGGCTTCCGGCACCGGCAACATGAAGTTCGCGTTAAACGGCGCCCTGACCATCGGCACCCTGGACGGTGCCAACGTGGAGATCCTGGAGGAAGTGGGAGAAGAAAACATGTTCATCTTCGGCCGCAAGGCCGACGAGGTCGAAGCGCTTCGCTCCCAGGGCTACAATCCGCGCGACATCTACAACAACGACGAAGAGCTGAGAACTGCCCTGGACATGATCGGTTCGGGGGTCTTTTCCCCCGGCAACCGGGAGCTGTTCGTCCCGGTGGTCGACAGCCTGTTGAACCGGGGTGACAAATATCTGGTCCTGGCCGATTTCCGGGACTACATCGAGGCGCAGGAGGCCGTGTCCCGCTGCTACCGGGACCCGGAGCGATGGACCCGGATGTCGATTCTCAACACGGCCAATATGGGCAAGTTTTCCAGCGACCGCGCCGTTCGGGAGTACGCCGAGAAAGTCTGGGGCGTCAAACCGGTGCTCATATAGCCCGCATATTTCATAAATCCGGTGATCGATGAAGCTCAAGGAGGCCTGAGCCGGATGCCGATGGGGATCGGCTCTCCTGCCGGCCAAAACTCGCCGTCAAGGTCGCGTAAAGACGGCCGCTG
>CBFCZJ010000114.1:0-9888 GCA_965602445.1 uncultured Desulfobacterales bacterium
AAAGGCCGGAAAAAGGCTTGGCGGATCCTGTTTGCCCAGGTGAAGGAGGTCATGATTCTGATTCTGCTGGCCGCGGTGATCATTTCGGCGGCGCTGCACGAATATATCGATGCCATCGTGATTTTCGTCATTGTGGTGCTCAATACGATCCTGGGCTTCTGGCAGGAATTCAAGGCCGAAAATGCCATGGCGGCCCTCAAGAAAATGGCAGTACTCAACGTGCGGGTGAGACGCGACGGCGCAGAACGGCAGATTTCAGCCAAGAAACTGGTGCCGGGGGACATCCTGCTCATCGAGGCCGGAAACATCGTGCCGGCCGATGCCCGGCTGATTGAAGCGGCAAATCTCAAAGTCCAGGAAGCCGCCCTGACCGGCGAATCAACTTCCGTGGACAAAGATGCCGGCAGCCTGCCAAGCGGCGATCTTGCGCTGGCCGACCGCAGCAACATGATCTACAGGGGGACGGTGGTGACCTATGGGCGGGCAGAGGCCGTCGTCACCCACACCGGAATGCATACCCAATTGGGCAAAATCGCTGCCCTGCTTCAAGGCATGGAAGACGAGCTAACCCCGCTGCAACGCAGGTTGGCGAAGCTTGGCAGGTCGCTGGCGATGGCTGCACTGGTGTTGATTCTCGTCGTGGCCGGTTTGATGGCCATGCAGGGGGTGGGATGGAAAGAAACGTTGATGACGGCCATCAGCATGGCGGTGGCGGCCATCCCCGAAGGTTTGCCGGCCGTCGTCACCATCGCCCTGGCGCTGGGCGCACAGCAGATGTTGAAGAAAAACGCGCTGATCCGGCAGCTTACGGCGGTAGAAACCCTGGGCAGCGTGACCGTGATCTGCTCCGATAAAACGGGCACGCTAACTCAGAACAAAATGACGGTATCGGAAGTGGTGCTGCCGGACCGCCGCTACACGCTTGATGAAGCTGCGGCCGAACGCGGCAAGGATGCCGACCTTGGCCTGCTGCTGCTGGCCGGAACGCTTTGCAATGATGCCGTTGCCGACGAAAACACGCCAAACGGCATTCTCGGCGACCCCACCGAAGGCGCCCTGGTGCTTGCGTCCCGACAGGCGGGACTGGATCAGCGCGATCTGCAGGCCTGGATGCCTCGTGTTCGCGAATTGCCCTTCGACTCCGAACGCAAGCGAATGTCCACCGTTCATGTCCTGCCGTCTTCTTCCCGGGGGCTCAGCCTTCACCCTGCTCTTTGCGCAGCCAGACAGCCGGGGAATGCCGACCATCTCGTGCTGACCAAAGGGGCGGCCGACGGTCTGATCCAACGGTGCAGTCGAATTCTGACAAACGGCGCCATCGAACCGCTCACCGAACAGAAAAAAGAAGAAATCGTCGGCGAAAACACCGCGATGGCGAAAAACGGCATGCGGGTGCTCGGGCTGGCCTGCCGGTTGATCGACACCGATGCGCTGGACCGGCCGGAGCGCTATGAGCAGGACCTGATTTTTTTGGGCTTGGCCGGCATGCTCGATCCGGTGCGTCCCGAAGCGGTCGAGGCGGTGGGGCTTTGTCAACAGGCCGGGATTCGCCCGATCATGATCACCGGCGACCATCCCCTGACGGCTGTCGCCATCGCCAAGGCGTTGGGGCTGACGACCACCGATACGTTTCTGACCGGGCAGGATCTCGATCAGATGACCGTCGAAGTGCTCAGCGCCAGAATCAGGGAGGTTTCTGTCTTTGCGCGGGTTTCGCCGAAGCACAAGATGATCATCATCGATGCGCTGCAGGAGCAGCATGAGATCGTTTCGATGACGGGCGACGGCGTCAACGACGCACCGGCGCTCAAATCGGCCGACATCGGCGTGGCCATGGGCATTACAGGCACCGATGTCTCCAAGGAATCGTCCGATATGGTCCTGCTGGATGACAATTTTGCCACCATCGTCTCCGCCGTCAAAGAAGGCCGCCGTATTTACGACAATATCCGCAAGTTCGTCAAATACATCCTCACCGGCAACACCGGTGAAATCGTGGTCATGCTCGTCGGCCCCCTGCTGGGCATGCCGCTGCCGCTGCTGCCGATTCAGATTTTGTGGATCAATCTGGTGACCGACGGGGTGCCGGCCGTTGCTTTGGGGTTCGAAGAAGCCGAGCGCGACGTGATGAACCGGCCGCCGTACAATCCGCGGGAAGGCATTTTCGCCCGCGGGCTGGGCCGGCAGATACTCGTCATGGGCCTGATCATCGGCCTGATCTCCGTGGGCACCGGATACTGGTTCTGGGATGGCGGAACCGGATCGGACGCCTGGCAGACCATGGTGTTTACCATGCTCACGTTCTGCCAGATGGCCTATGTGCTTTGCGTGCGAAAGGAGCGCCAATCACTGCTTGCCCAGTCCTGGTTCGGCAATCCGGTCCTGTTGCTGGCCATCGGCGTCACCCTGGCCTTGCAATTGATTCTCATTTATGTGCCGTTTTTCAACATCGTGTTTCGCACCACGCCGCTTCGCATCGAGGAGCTGGGGTTCTGCGCCGCCGGCGCCATGGTCATCATACTGATTACGGAAATCAAGAAGCTGGCGGTGCGAAACCTGTAGCGTTGACAGCGGAGGCCATTCGACTGCGCTCATGACAAGCCGTTCACTACAAAAGTGCAGAGGCTTCGATATAAGCGTCACGATGGATCGGAGAGATCATCGTTTTGCCATGGGATCTTTCCAGGGGCCGCGTTGTACCAATCTTCGACGATCCTCTTGGCTTCTGCAAAATCTTCCTCGGACACCCGGATCACGCCCCACCCGTATTGCGACTGGAAAAGACCGTCATAGGCGGTGTCGTGAAACGACCGGATTTCCGCAGAAATTCCCTGCTCCGCAAGGATCGATTTGATGGCTTCGGCTTCGGCGTCGTTCTGAGGTTGGATCAAATTTTTCATGCCTCGACATCTCCGATTTCCGCCGTGCAGTTCGGACAGCGGGTCGCCTTGACGGGAATGGCCGTGAAACATCTCGGGCAGTCTTTCGTAGTCGGTTCCGCTTTTGGGGCTTCTTTTTCCCGCTGCAGCTTATTGATGCTCTTGATGAGCAAGAACACGGCGAACGCCACGATCAAAAAACTGATCACGGCATTGATGAACACCCCATAGTTGATGGTCACCGCACCCGCCGCCTGGGCCTCGGCCAGGGTGACATACGGTCCGGCTGCGGCTCCCTGTTTCAGGGTGATAAACAGGTCGGAGAAGTCCACTCCGCCCAGCAGCAAACCGAGCGGCGGCATCAGGACATCGGAAACCAGGCTCTTTGCGATGGTGCCGAACGCACCGCCGACGATAATTCCCACAGCCATATCCACCACGCTGCCGCGCATGGCGAATTTCTTGAATTCATTCAAGACTTCCATCTTGGGGCCTCCGTTCCAGGCATTCTGAACGACCTAACAGACCGGCCGATCCCCTGGCAAAATCCAACAGGCTTTTCAGGGTTTCCAATTCGACCGAAGCATTCCGATCCGCAAGGTAGGCCGCAATGCGCCGTCCCCGGATCTGCAGTTCGGGCCGGAAAGAAAGATTTTCGGCAAGACCGGCCAGTTGCTCCAAGACAGTATCGTCTGCCACACTCCCGGCTGCAGCGGAATCCGGTGCACGGACAACCAGACTGTAGGGGCCGGCTTTCTTCTCCTTCACGACGGGATCCTGGAGAATCATGGTGGTCTTGTCAGAGCGTTTATTGCAAAACTGCACCGCGCAACGTTCCGCAACGACCTCGGCACCGGTTACGCCGGCAACGTACCATTCCCTGGCCCAGCCTTGTCCAAACCGGATGCTGTGCCTGAAAAGAACGACCGAAGCGCCTTCGATGACTCCGGCCACCACGTCTTTCGGGATGACCTTCCCTTGAGAAGGAGAGAAAAATCTTCCGATTCCATCGAAGTCCTTGGCAAACCCCTGCGCCGTGCCGTCGTCCTCTTGCCGGTAGCGAAGCCCGAATCGATCGGCGAAGGCTTTGAACACCCCGGCCTTGGACTTTTTCTGCTTTCGGGCCGTGTGAATCAGGGCGTAGACAAACAACACGATGAACAGTAGCATCCCGAGCGGAATCAGCACATCTTTCATAATTACAATTTCCCGCCTTTGATTCTGCAGCCGGACGTTTTCCCGCTGGTGATATCCGTGCACGTATTTCAAGCGCTCTATCTGTTCGACGACGCGGCGAGCAAAATTCCGAAACCAATGAATATGGAGCCGCTGGTTCGGGCAACCATCTTCGCCCGGAGCGGTTTGAGCAGCCAGGCTCTGGCCTTGTGGGCCAGCAGTGCATAGAACATCAGCACGGCAGGCCCCGGCGTGGCCGTTGCGGCAAACACCAGGGTCAGGTACATGAGCCACAATTGAATCGTCATCGGTTACTTTCCCGTCCCAATCGGTCTAAATAGAGCAGAAGCCCTCGTGTACCGCCGGCCCGCCCAATTCACAGCCGCTGAAGAAGTTCGATGATTTCACCGTCGAGGCCCTCGATAAAGGCGATGCGCAGTTTAGGGTTGATGTTCGTGGGCTCCAGGGTGAACCGGACCCCCTTTTGCCGCAGCCCGTCACAAAACCCGTCGAGATCCTCCGAAACCTTGAAGCCGAAGTGATCCGTGCCCCATTTGAGGCCATCCTTTTTACCCACCTGCTCCCCGGTACGCCTGCCCCGTATGATGAGCGCGGTGCCGTCGAAGCGCACATAAATCTGGGGCGCCCCCTTCACCTCGTCGCTTTTTTCGATTACCCCGCCCAGATTGTCGGCATACCAGGCTGCTGCGCCATGGGGATCTTCGCTGATCAGATGGACGTGGTCAAAAGAAATATTCGTATTTCCCACAGTGTTCCTCCCTTTACTTGTCAACCCGTTCTTTGACATACATCCCGCGAAAGTCGCGGGTGACATCATGTACCATATCCGGGATCAGCTTTCGATAGGCGTCGTCATACCCCTGGGTTCCCACTGAAATGCCGGCATTTTCATCCACGCGTACTTTGGCGAGCTTCCGTTGCCAGGAAGTTGAGTCGCTCCAAACGGTTGCCGCACCCTCGGTTTCAATCAGCTTTACCGAGAGGGTCGCATGGAGGGTGGCGTCCACACTGGCCCTGAATTTGGTGATATCTTTTACAGTTACATTGGGTTTGACATCCGAATACACGACGCTCCCGTGAAAGACGGCGGAAACGTCGTACTCCTGCCCGATCTTCTTCATTGCCTCCGAATCCAGTCGATCTGACCGGACATGCTTCAGCACCGCCTCTTCCGTGCCCAGTTCCACGATCGGAATCCCCATCTGGGCTGCGTGAACCTGGTTCTGAAACTGCTCGGTGGCATATTCTGCAACCGAAGGCTGAGCATTGTCCGAGAAGGTAATCATCCCCAAACGCCCGTATGGGGCAAGGTCAAGACGCGGCGGATAATAAACGCTTATGGTTCGCGAACATGAAGCCGAGAAAAAAATAGCCGTCGCCAGCAAAAAACCGCTCGTAACATTTCGAAAAAAACGGCTCCGCCAATATTTTTTTAGGATCGACATCCCCATGGAGTAGCCTTTTTCGATGTCGCGGGTTGACGGTTTTTTCTTTTTTGGCATGGGGAGTCCCTTTCATGGCAGCTGAAGATGTGAAACTGCCGGCTGAATTGCGGCGCGGGCTGGCGGCCTTCGCTCTATCGAGGCGATTGCAGCACGCAGCTGATGTAAATCGAGTTCCGGTGCTTGAATTGGTCGTAGATGGCAGAATCCCTGACGCCGGTGAATTCCGAGATCCATTTGACCAGGAACTTGTGCACGCCGGCCCTGGCCGAAGAAAGCGGGGCATCGGCGGCCAGCCCGATCTTTGCTGCGATGCGCCGGTCGATTTCAAGGATTTTGCTTTCGTGGTCCAGGTCGAGGGCGGCAAGGACGTTTGCGGTGATGTCTGTCTCTTCGATGAGCACCAGGCCCGAATGATTCAGTTCTCTTCGAAGATCGTCGATTTCATCTGCCGCCCGAAAATCGGCGAAGAGAAAATAGCCGCCCGGAGACAGAACCCGCTTGACCTCCGATAGAAACGGCTCCATCGCCTCGTAGCAGTGGGAGGACTCCACGTTGAAAACGACATCGAAGCTTTCATCGGCAAAGGGGAGCTCTTCTGCGCAGCCCAATTGAAAGCAAAGGCCCGCAGAATGGAAATGTTTCCGACAGAATTGGACGGCATAGGTTGAAAAATCGAGGCCGGTCACCGCGGCAGGGTTCAGGCAGCGGTTGATGTAGTCTGCGCCGCCGCCCCGGCCGCTGCCGATTTCAAGCACCTTTTTTCCGGTTAGGTCCACCGTTTCGGCCAGGTGGCCGTAAAGGTGGATGCAGAACCGGTTCGGCTCGTCAGGAGGCGAAAGCGCCGGCATGCCTGCTTCCGCCGCATAGCCGTAATTCATGAAGGTCCAGTCCCGATCGGCGCAGGCCTTGGACAGCAGATCATAGGCTTTTTGCCACAAAAAGACCTTCAGGCGGGGGAACGCGCGGAAAAACCTGGCGAAAAATTCAGCGGCCATAAACACCCGGAAGCGTCAACTGACGGATCAAATCCTGAAAGATACGGTGCATGCCGTCTATACCATGGAAAATTCGCATCGGTTACAGCCCCCAAACCTTCTTCCAGCGGCGCAAAGCGCCTATCTTTTCCCCACCGCCTCGATTCCGGCCAAAGAAAAATCCGCGATGTGGTCGGCCAGGCGGCGGATCAGATCCGGGGTGAGGCGTTCTTCCAGCATGTACTCCAGGTCGCTTCGCTTGATGGTCAGAAGGACGCGGCACTGGTTGATGATGCTCTGCTCGCAGAAGCGGACGGCCAGTTCCTTTGCGCCCGGGCCCATGATCCTGCGGATGATCTGCTGAAGCCGCTGCCTTCGGGTCTCCATCATTTCCCGCCAGGCATCTTCGATCAGGCCGGTGGGGTTGAGCAGCTCCATCAGATAGAGCCGGCTGAAATCGGCCGACTCTCCCTTGGCCGAAAACAGCCGGATCAGGGCCTGGATATATTGCCGCAGCGCTTCTTTGGGCAAAACTGCCTCGACGTCCAGGATGACCCGCTGCTGGAAGTCTTCCAGGGCTTGGCGCCAAGCCTCCTGATACAGGCTGGCCTTGCCTCCGAAGTAATAGTTCACCGAGGCCACGTTGGCCCCGGCCCGGCCGCAGATATCGGCCACCCGGGCGTCTCGATACCCTTTTTGGGCAAAGATCTCGCAGGCCGCGTTGAGTACCCTCAGCCGAGTCTCTTTTCCGTCCTCTCGTTTGGCCACGATGAACTCCTCACTCGACACTAACTTAAATCGCAATTTAAATTTCCCATTGAACCATGCCCGTATCCATGCTATTAGCATTTCTCCGAAAGTTTTTAAACTACTATTTAAAATTTTCGTTTATCTTTCGAGAGGAACCTCTTTCATGCGGCCTATGAAACCGAACTTTGTCATCATGTTGTGTGCGGCCGTTGCCTTGATCGGCCCTTTGACCATGGGCTGCGATCGCGGCCAGCAGCAGGCGCGGCAGCAACCGGTCCCGGAAGTAGCCACGGTCACGGTGCAGACGCAAAAAATCGCCCTGAAGACCGAACTGCCGGGGCGCACCTCGGCCTTTCGTACGGCCGAAATCCGGCCCCAGGTCAGCGGCCTTCTTCAAGAGCGCCTTTTTACCGAAGGCGCCGAGGTGGAAGCCGGCCAGGTGCTCTATCGAATCGATCCGGCGCCGTTTGAAGCCGCCGTAGAAAACGCCGAGGCCAGCCTGGCGGCAGTGAAAAAGGAGGCCGACCGGGCCCGGGCCTCGCTTTCTGCGAGCATCGCCGGAGTAAACCGCCAGAAGGCCACCCTGGCCCTGGCCAAGTCCAACCGGAATCGGATGGAGGAGCTGGTCAAGGACCGGGCCGTCTCGGTGAGCGACTACGACCAGGCCGCCACCGAAACCGAGGTGGCCGAAGCCACCCTCGAGGCGACAGAAGCACAGGTGGAAAGCGACCGGGTGGCGGTGGCCGCCGCCGAGGCGGCCATCAAGCAGGCCGAAGCGGCCCTGAAAACGGCGCGGATCAACCTGGGCTACACCCGGATCACCGCCCCGATTTCCGGCCGGATCGGCCGGTCCGCCGTGACCGAGGGGGCGATTTTGACCGGCTACCAGCCCCTGGCCCTTTCCACCATCCAGCAGCTCGATCCGATTTACGTGGACGTGCCCCAGTCCACCAGCGACCTGCTCCGGCTAAAACGCCGCATCGAAGAGGGCCGTCTGAACCGAAGCGAAGAAACCCGGCAGGAGGTCGCCCTTTTTCTGGAAGACGGGAGCCCCTATTCCCAGAAAGGAAGCCTCAAGTTCCGAGAGGTGACCGTGGACCCATCCACCGGGTCGGTCATCCTGCGGATCGTGTTCCCCAATCCAGAAGACATCCTGCTGCCCCACATGTTCGTCCGGGCAGTGGTGCAGGAAGGCATCAACGACCGGGCTATCCTGATCCCTCAGCAGGCCGTATCCCGAGATCCGAAGGGAAACCCGCTGGCATTGGTCGTGGACGAGCAAGGAGCGGTCGCCCAACGTTCACTGATCATCGACCGGGCCATCGACGATCAGTGGCTCGTGACCTCCGGTCTTTCCGAGGGCGACCGGATCATCGTCGAGGGCCTCCAGAAAGTGCGGCCGGGAATGACGGTCAACACGGTACCCTTCAAAGAGGCTCACCGGCCCAAAGACGCACAATAGGCCTTTTGGAAGCGATATTCCCGTATCGACCGGGGGTTGCAATAGCTCATTCAATCGTCCTGTTTCGCGGGACGCGAAACTTTTACAAAATCGCGAAAGCGATTTTGCAAGCGGAGCGCTGATGCTATCAAAATTCTTCCTGGATCGGCCTGTCTTTGCCTGGGTCATCGCCATTATCCTGATGAGTGCCGGGGCCCTTGCGATCTACAACCTGCCCATCTCCCAATATCCGCCGATCGCGCCGCCGACCATCGCCATCGAAGCCTTCTACCCCGGCGCCTCGGCCGAAACGGTGGAAAACAGCGTCACGCAGATCATCGAACAGAAGATGACCGGGTTTGACAACCTGCTCTATCTTTCGGCCACCAGCGATTCATCCGGCGGGGCGCGTCTCGAGTTGACCTTCGACCCGGGAACCGATCCGGACCTGGCCTGGGCCGAGGTGCAGAACAAGCTCCAGACCGCCATGGCGAGCCTGCCGGAGGTGGTCCAGCGCCAGGGGGTGACGGTGAGAAAGTCGACCCGCAACTATCTGATCATCGTCAGCCTGATCTCCGAAGACGGAAGCATGGACGGCCACGACCTGCGCGACTATGCCCAGTCCAACCTGGAGCAGGTCCTGGCGAGGGTCCCCGGCGTCGGGGAGGTGAACACGTTCGGGTCCCAATACGCCATGCGGGTGTGGCTCAACCCGGAAAAGCTGACCGACTACCGGATGACGGTGGCAGACGTCATCGCCGCCCTTCGCGTCTACAACGTGGAGATCTCCGCCGGCCAGTTCGGCGGAGCCCCGGCCGTGGAGGGCCAGCGCCTGAACGCCTCGATCATCGTCCAGAACATGCTCAAGACGCCGGATGAATTTGCCTCCGTGCCCCTGCGGACCAACCCGGACGGCTCCGTGGTCCGGGTTTCGGATGTGGCGCGGGTCGAGCTTGGGACCGAAACGTACGACGTGGTGGCCCTGTACAACGGAAAACCGGCCAGCGGTCTGGCCATCCGCCAGGCGGCCGGGGCCAACGCCCTGGATACCTCCGAGGCGATCCGGGCCAAGATGGAAGAGTTGAGCCGCTTTTTCCCCCCCGGGATCACGGTCGTCTACCCCTACGACTCCAGTCCCTTCGTGGCAGTGGCCATCGAAGAGGTGGTCAAGACCTTGTTCGAGGCGGTCTTTCTGGTGTTTC
>CBFCZJ010000115.1:0-9861 GCA_965602445.1 uncultured Desulfobacterales bacterium
TCCTCCTTTGCCATTGATGCCGAGCGTTGTAAGGTCAGTGCGGCCGGGTCTTAGTAGGCTACCATCTGAACGTTACACCCACGGCAGGCCCGCTGAAGTTCATGTCCTCGATAGTCCCGCCCGAGGAAAAGTCATAGGAGAGTTGGCGCCAGACTTCCAAGATCTCCCCCAGCCGAAGGCGCAGCCCAGTCCTGCATGGCCCTGCCCGGTAAAATCCGATTCCCCAACAGAAAGCCTGATGAAGATCGAAATTTTCGATTCATGATGTCTGTTGTCCATGTGACGAATCCCCGGTCATCGCCTCTCGTCTATCCTTCTGTTAAGTCGGCTTCCGTCAAGTTTGACAACCAGAGGACCGTCGATTGCCTGCATGATGTGAGAAGCCGGGAGACCGTGTTCGAGCAATTGCGTCATGGCTCTTAAATACTTCCGTATGTGCAGAAAGAACCTCTTGTATCCCTGGCAAAGATATTGGAGCCCCGGTTCGCCGGAATACGTCGCTCTGAAGCGGTGTTTGGGGCATCCCCCCCGGCAGGCGGCCAGAACTTCGCATTCCCTGCACCATGACGGCAGGGCCGATTCCTTGGTTGTTCCGAAGCCGGACTTCAGGGATTTTTGCACCATTTCATGAAGGGACGCTGAGGCGACGTTGCCCAGCCGGTACTCCGGGTAAACGCAGTGGTCGCAGGCATAAACGTCGCCGTTGTGTTCCATGGCCAAAGACCTGCCGCATTGCTTCGCATGGATGCATACCGGAGAAGACTCGCCGAGCCAGGCATTGAGCGCCCACTCGAAATTCATGACAAAAACGGTGCCTACATCATGCCGGGCCCATTCTTCATAGATGGCGATCAGAAAATCGCCGTATTCCTCTGGCACCACTGTCCAGGGAGTCACCCGGGTCTGCTCTTGTTTCTTGTCCAGCGCCGCCGGACCGGCCAAACGCAGACCCTGTTTTCTACCGAGGGAATCGGGCAGCCGTTCTACGATCGGCGCAAATTGAATGAACTCGACCCCTTTATCCTTTAAAAAACGATATACTTCGTGGGGATATCTTGCCGTTTCCCGGGCAACGCTGGCCAGCACGTTGTAATCGACCTCGTGCTTTTGGAGAAGTTGCAGCCCTTGGAGCACTTTCGCAAAGGTCCCGTTCCCCTTTCGGTCGCGGCGATAGCGGTCATGAATCTGTTCCGGCCCGTCGAGGCTGATTCCCACCATGAAATGGTGCTTTTTCAGAAACTCACACCACCTGTCCGTGAGCAGTGTTCCATTGGTTTGCAGGGAATTCGTGATGGCCTTCTGTCCTGTAAACGGCTTCTGGAGATTGACAACCCGCTTGAAAAATTCGATGCCCAGGAGGGTCGGCTCCCCGCCCTGCCAGACGAAGTCTACGGCCGGCGTCGGTTGGGCGGCGATGTATCGGGTGATGAATGTTGAGAGCACCTTATCCGACATTCGGTACTGCTCACCGGAACCGAAGAGGGTCTTCTTCTCGAGGTAAAAGCAATAATCACAGGCAAGATTGCACACCGGCCCGATGGGCTTGGCAACGATATGAATGCCGGTCGTATTGCCGATCGCGTTTTTATCTTCGAACTCTTCGCACATCATGTAGTTTTTCCGTATGGACCTTCTGACACCCCAGGGGGCCTGCAGCAACCCGGAGGCGTGTGACGATGTTATTCGTCCCTTACGAACATGATATTGTAGGTTATTCCATTCACCGCCTGAAAATAGGTTCCGACCAGACGGTCGGCACCGGCATCGTAAATCAGATGATACGTGGATCCGGGGTAGTTGATATCACGCAACTCGACAAAAATGGTGAAAAGGCCGTTGTCGCGAGCAACTTTCGCAAGGGCAACATGGATCGGCCTGGGGTTGTAGTAGGCGGCCTCCAATGTGCCTTCTGCTTGGCCCCCATTGAGTTCGAGGATATATCCGCCATCTGGCCGTATCCAGCGACCCATGAATACCTGGCTATCTTTTGCTGCAACAGATTTGGACGAAACAGAATCTTCAGCGATTGCAGAAGACAGCATCCCAATTCCGCAGACCATCAGAGCAGATAAAATGACCGCCCTGAATCGTCTGCTCTGGTGAAACAACCATCTGTTCACCTTCCCGATTCTCCTATGCCCGGGCTGCAATTTCATTTTCTCATACCCCATTGTGCGATTCGTCTGCGACCGTCTTGTCGGGGCCTTGATATTGAATTTTGATAAAATCGTAAAAAGTGCCCGAAGCGTCATTCCGGGCTTGATCCGGAATCCAAAACCTATCGAAATCACTGGATTCCGAATCTCGCTCCCCTCGTCCGGAATGACGAATAGGGGCCGATTCGGACTTTTTACGAACGAATCAATTTTGGCAGCTCAAGGTTTTTCGATATCAATTGCCACCAGTTTTAGTCCGCCATTGCCTTTTTGAAGGCGAACGCCCGGCGAACCTTGTGTTCCTCCGCCTTTTCCGTTTTTTTCATCGGTTTTACTTCAACGGTGACCTTGTAGATCCTTCCGGTGAATTTGGATGCACGCTCGGAACCGATGGACTCGACCACCGGTGTTGCAAGATCGATACCCACATCGGCCGTTTCGTCTGCCGAAAAAATCATCGGCTGGGTGCGGGCAATTCTTCCTTCCGCCACCTTTTTGCCGTCGACAGAAAGGGTTCCCAGGCCGCCTTTGGCCAACCCGCCGCCGTCATAGGCGAAGTCGAATTTGACGGTGTGCTTCCCTGGGGTGAGCCTGTTTTTGGCAGCCACGGTGAACCGCTGCAGGCCCAGGAAATTATAGTCATAGGCCGGCACACCGCCCTTGACATACAGAGCCCAGCCGCCGAATCGGCCGCCCTGCACGATAATGGCGCCGTTGCCGCCGTCTTCCGGCACGTCGATTTCTGCTGTAATGATTTTAGACTTGTTCTTTATGTTCAGGAAAACATTTTCGCTCATGCCGGTCATGCCTTCGGCCAGCGTCAGCGATGTGCGGCCCGCCATCAGGTCGGGGCGCCCGACAAGTTCTGCGTTTACACGTTCGAAAACCCGATCGTCGATGGGCAGCGCATAGTTCTTCTCGGCCTCTTTTATGAACAGAGCCTGCATTTCGGCAAGTTTCTCCGGGTGCTTTTCCGACAAATCGGTTACCAGGCTGAAATCTGAGCGCATATCATAAAGCTCCCAGATATCTTCAGTAAGCCCCCGGCGCGGTTTTGGCTCCCACGGCGCCCGGTGAATGGTTCGTGCAAACCAGCCGTCATGGTAGATCGCCCGGTTGCCAAACATCTCGAAATACTGGGTGACATGCCGATCCTTGGCAGTGGCGTCGTCAAACGTATACACCATGCTGGTGCCGTCCATGGGCCGCTGTTTGACGCCGTTGACCACTTTGGGTTCCGGCAGGCCGGCCGCCTCGAGAATGGTGGGCGCCACATCGATTACATGATGGAACTGGCTGCGGATCTCGCCTTTGGCCTTGATCCGTTTGGGCCAGAAAACAGCCGTGCCCACCTTGGTGCCGCCGGGGTCCGAGGCCACCTGCTTGGTCCACTGGTAGGGAGTGTCCAAAGCTACGGCCCAGCCGGCGGCCATGTGCGGGTATGTTTCCGGCCCGCCCCACTTGTCCATGACCTTGAGCATATCTTCCACTTTTTCCTGCACACCGTTAAAATACGTCATCTCGCTGAACATGCCGTTGGCCCCGCCTTCGGCGCTGGTGCCGTTGTCGCCGTAGACAAGGAAAATCAGAGTGTTGTCCAGCTGGCCGGTGTCCTCGATGGCGTCGATCACCCGGCCGACCTCATGGTCGGTCATGTCAACGAAAGCGGCGAACACCTCAAACTGGTGAGCATAAAGCCTTTTCTGGTCCGGACTCAAGGTGTCCCAGTCCGGAATGGCCTTGGGCTTGGGAGCCAGTTCGGTGCCTTTCGGCACGATACCCAGCTTGATTTGGCGCGCCAGGATTTCCTCCCGCAGCTTGTCCCAGCCCTTTTCGAACTTGCCCTTCCATTTTGCGATCCATTCCTGGGGAACATGGTGCGGCGCGTGGGTGGCGCCGGGTGCGTAATAGATAAAAATCGGCTTGTCCGGCGTCAGGGCCTTCTGATATTTGAGCCACGCAACCGTCTGATCGGTCATATCCGTTAAAAAATGATAGTTCGGGTCTTCGGGAAGTTCGACCTGATGGACACCGTCATAGATGAACGGCGCCCACTGGTTGGTCTCGCCGCCGAGAAATCCGTAGAATTTGTCAAACCCCTGGTGAATCGGCCAGCGGTCAAGGGGGCCGGCGATGCTTGCTTCCCAGGCGGCGGTTTCATGCCACTTGCCGAATGCGGCGGTGCTGTACCCGTTTAGGCGCAGCATTTCCGCAACAGGCGCCACATTGTTCGGGATCTGACCGGTATTGCCGGGAAAGGCGGTGCCGGTTTCAATGATCGCGCCCATGTTGTTGACATGGTGGTTGCGGCCGCTCTTGATCGCGGCCCGCGTGGGGGAGGACACGGCCGTGGTGTGGAAATTGTTGAATTTCAGCCCCTGGCCGGCGATCTTGTCAAACGTTTCGGTCGGAACCGGCCCGCCAAACGCGCTGGTGCCGGCAAATCCGAGGTCGTCGATGAGCACCACCAGGACGTTGGGCGCACCGTCAGGGGCCTTGACCTGAAACCGTTCCGGCGGGACGGCGTTTCGCACGTCGAGAACCGTGCTTTCCGGATAATTCGGATAAGGGATCGGCAGTTTTGTCCGATCCATCCCTGCATCCGCGGCCGCCGTGGCCGCAAAGGCAGCGCTTAAGGTGAGGCCGAGCATGCTTTGAACCGTTTTTCTTTTCATTGTAATCTTCCTCTTTTCACAGCGGATGAGCAGCAATCCCACCACCGTCAGAACGGCGGCAGGGCCTGGTTTTTCCATGAGCACTACCGCCGTCCCAATGGAGCGGACGCATCCGGGGCTATTTTTTTTCCACCGAAATGGCGACCATTTCGGTCACCAAAAACACCACCTTCTCGCCGACGTTATACCGGCTCAAGTCGACGTCGTCTCGGACCGGAAAAACCTTTGAGGTGCCGTTTGCAAAGCGCAGCGTAGCAGTTCTGCTTGCCGGGTCGATTTTTTCGACTGTCGCGGTGACCTGTGTCACCTGGGCTGCCACACCGCCCGGTTTTGCTCCCTTGGGAGCGAGGACCACCGCGGCTTCTGCCCCATCGGCCCCGGTGCTTCCCTCCTTGTCGATGAACACTACCAATTCCTCGGTCACGGTGACCTTGACCAGGTCGCCGACACGGACCTGGTCGAAGTTGACGGCTTCCGGTCCCACCGTGACAGTGTATGTCTCCCCGTCCGGTGCCAGCAACGCGACCTCCCGGTCGGCCTTCTTGATAGCAGTCACCCGTGCGCTGATCTCCGCGGTGTTGACGACGGTCCCACCTGCCACGCCCTCCTGGTAGGCGACGCCCCCTCCCGCCTTGGGGGCAGGCGGCGTTGCTGTCGTAGCACAGGCAGCGACATTCAGCAGGAGGGCCCCCACCAGCGCCAGTCTAAGTGACGTCATCGTCGGGACGGTCTTCTTGGGAAATGGTTGTTTTGTCATTGTATTTCTCCTTTCTGGTGTCTTCAGGTTAAGATATGACCGTATTGTCTCTGGTTTTCGGCGATGTGCCGGTTTCAGTTTAGTGTGAACCATTTCACCGGGGTTGCCCTCCCTTTCATCATTATTCTTGGATGGTTTCCGGCAGGGGGGATGCGAACATCCGGATCAACCCACCTTCGCCCAGCCTTCGCCGCACGACGCTCAAGGCGTTGTAGCCTATCAATGCGCCGGACAGGGCGATCGTGTTGGCCCACACATGGTATACGTCCGCTTGCAGGAATAGTTGTTGCAACGCCTCAACGAAGCTGCCGTATTCGTGACGTGCTTCGAATCCTTTTTCGAGGGCCAGCACCACGGCGACGCCCACGGAATACAGCACGGTTCTCAGGAGGACATCCACCCATGCCGGCTGTTTCCGGACCCACGATCCCAGAGAAACATGTTCCAGCACGAGCACCACCTTGGCGAGAATCAAGGCCCCGACCAGCGCCATTGACAGGCCCCGAAATTCGATCCGGTACTCCGCCAGAATAAGTTCCTTGAGGACCGCCAGCACCCCGATCCAGACGGCGAAATAGAGCGTTGCCAACCCCACCGCCTTGATCTCGCCTGTCATTTTTTTTTGGATACTCACCGTGCGTTCTCCATTAATCGGTCTGACTCGAAGACCCCTGGGCGAGGG
Organism: uncultured Desulfobacterales bacterium; assembly: GCA_965602445.1. Taxonomy (GTDB): domain Bacteria; phylum Desulfobacterota; class Desulfobacteria; order Desulfobacterales; family CAFBRK01; genus JAIPEL01. Next base: position 6,271 of record CBFCZJ010000115.1, read on the forward strand.
CGCCGGTGGGCATCAGAACCAGCCACGCAACGGCCAGGCTCAGCGCGAAACAAAGGGCCGCGATCTGTTTGACTCGCTGCATGGGAAACCTCCTTTCGGTTCACTTCATACCGCTTCCGGACCTGCGTCATCTTCGGCCGGGATCATTCCAGCTGTGGTTCCGTCAGAGAGACGGTTGCGATTGGGGCGCTGCAAGGGCGGCACATTTGGAAGCGATCACCGACAGCAGTTCGATCCAGGATTTGACCCTCCAATCCGCTTCTTCTTCTTGAAACCGATCGGCCAGGGCATCGATGTGGTGGCCGCCATCTTCGAATCGTGCAAGAACGGATTCACAGTCACCGCCGGCTGCCGGCATCAGCGAACAGGGTTCTTTCCGTTCGAAAAAATCCCTCAAGGTACCTTCGGGCATTGTGTGGACCGTCATCGGCGCCGCAAGGGCACCGGCGTAGCTCAGGGCGTTTTCTTTTGCGGCCGCAGCTCCGGTTCCTGCCCATAAAAGGCGCTGGGGTCGTGCACCGGCATTGAAGGCGCGCTCCCAGCGCGGGGAATGGAGCAACTCGCGAAAGGCCTTGTAGGTGCGCCTGGCAACGGCGATCCCGAGCTGGTTGTCAAGCCCCTCCGGCGCCCTGCCGGCGACGGCGGCATCCCATCTTTCGACGGTCAGCGAGGCGATAGAGGCGATACAGGGGCTGAGACCGGCGGCGACGCGCCGCTCGGTGCCGCGCAGATACGCTTCGGCCGCCGCCAGGTAGTGCTCCCGGGAGAACAGAAGCTCCACGTTGACCGGCACACCTGCTTCGATGGCCTCCTCGACTGCGGGAAGGCAGACCCGGGAGCCGGGAATCGTGACCAGGAAATTGGGCCGCCCGGCGCGCCGGTACAAGTCTTTGGCCGAAGCCAGAGCGCTTCCCGCGTCATGGGCAATGAGCGGGGACACACCGATTGCCACCCAGCCGTCCAGGCCGTCGCTTCGGTCGTGGATCGGCCGGAAAAGATCGGCAGCATGCCGGAGATCCTCCAGGGCGAGGTCGAACAGCAGCTCTTCGCCCACCATTTCTTTCTTGAGTCTCTTGCCAATGGCGTCATCGTAGATCGAACTGCTCCGGATGGCCTGGGTGAAAAGAAAGGGATCGAAGGTCAGACCGGTTACCGACCACTCTTCGATGGCCCGTTTGAGCCGGCCGTCGTCGAGCATGTCGCGGGTGATACCGTCCTGCCACAGGCTCTGCCCCATTTCGTGAAACTTGTTAGCCGCCTTCATTTTCACCTGTCAGTCTGCAGGAAAAGGAGTGCTGAGATCCCTGCACAAATCTGGCGCCTTGACAACGCAGCCGCCTGTGATGACAGCGGGCTTGCGCAGCGTTTGCCGGAATGAAAGAGAAGGAAATCAAAAAGCGTGCCGTATGGAAAAAATAAGGGATATGAATCTAATTTGTTGAAAATGAACGCTATTTTTTATCAGAACCATCAGGAGGAGCGGGGATATACACGAAAAACCCTCAACATGTTGCGGAGGCCGCAGTATATTGAGGGTTTCCGCCTGAAAAGGAGACGGCATTTCGCTACGCAAAAAAAATCAGAAGCAATTTCGGGGGGATCTTACTCGATTTTCGGCGATTCGCTTGCAGGCCGCCGAATCCCGAGCTTCTTGAGCCGGAACCGGAGGGTACTCGGGTTGAGATTCAGGATCGCGGCAGCCCCTGCAGGCCCCTCGATTCTCCAGTGGGTCTTGCGAAGGACTTTCAAAATGTGGTCGCGCTCCGCTTCGGCAAGATCCTTCAACGGTTCGCTTTTCATGGGCCCCGAACCGACGGGCTTCAGTTCACAAGCCAGCGCAAGGGACGGTCCGGAGGATACGATCACGCTGCGTTCGATCACGTGCTCCAGCTCCCGCACGTTGCCCGGCCAGTCGTATTGCAGGAATTGGGTGATCACGGGCTCGGGGACATGTTCGACCCGCCGGTTCATTTTCCGGGCGGATCTTTGCGTAAAATGCCTGGCCAGCAACGGAATATCCTCTGACCGCTGCCGGAGGGGGGGAAGGGTGATGGGAAAGACGTTGAGACGGTAAAAGAGATCCTCCCGGAAACGGCCGTTTCGGACCTCCTGGCGCAGGTCCCGACTGGTTGCCGCGATTACCCGGACATCGACCTTTATCGTCCTGGCACTGCCTAATCGTTCGAACTCCCCCTCCTGAAGCACACGCAGAAGCTTGGGCTGAAGTTCCAGCGGCATTTCTCCGATTTCGTCCAGAAAGATCGTCCCCCGGTGGGCCACTTCGAACCGGCCCGCCTGCCGCACGTGGGCGCCCGTAAAGGCCCCCTTTTCCCGGCCGAAGAGCTCGCTTTCGATGAGGTTTTGGGGCAGGGCCGCGCAGTTCACCGTGACCAGCGGCCGGTTTTTGCGCTGGCTCGCCTGGTGGATGGCATTGGCGAGCAGTCCCTTGCCGGTGCCGGTCTCGCCGAGAAGCAGCACGGTGGCATCGGTGCCGGCGACTTGGGCCACCTGTGCGAGAACCCGTTTCATGGCCTTGTCTTGGGCGATGAGGCCTTCGTGTCCCCTTTGCACTTTGATTTCGTCTCGCAGGTACAGGTTTTCCTGCTGCAGCTGGTCCTTCAACCGCTGGATTTCCGCCAGCTGGTCCCTGAGCCTGGTTTCCATGTCCTTGCGCTCGGTGATGTCGATGCTCGCCCCCATCACTCTTTCGGGCTGCTCCGGTGTGCCGGGAAAAGACCGGCCCCGGGCGGCGACCCAGCGGAGGTTTCCATCTGGGAGCAGGATCCGGTATTCAAGCTCGATCAGCTCGTGGCTTTGAATACAGAAGTCGAGGGTTTCCCTTGCGCGCTGGCGATCCTCCGGGTGCACCGTTTCCAGAAATCGATCGAAACTCAATTCCTCATCGAAAGAGAACTGGAAAATTTCCCTCAGCTTGGGCGTGGCCCAAAGTCGGCCCGTATCGGGATAGATGACCCAAAGCCCGGCCTCGGCCGCCGAAGCTGCCAGATTCAGCTGCTTCTCGCTGTTGCGCAGGGCCTGCTCGAATTTGCGCCGCTCCAATGCATTGACAAAAATCTCGCCAAGCAGCTGCAGGCGGGGGATGAACGCCTCGGGCCATGCCCGTTCTTTTTCCACGGAATTGATCGCAATGACATAGACGACGCTCTCCCCGGTAAAAACCGGAATGACAAGGTTGGAGCGTATTCCCCAATCCCCCCAGGTTTCCTTGTCCACCCGGGCCTCATCGGGCATCTCTGCCGCCCTGGCAAATGACACGACTTCGCCTTTTTCCGCCAACTGTTTAAATGCCCAGGGATTGATCGAGCGGGGCAGTACCGTACCAATGGGGATCGGAGAGGTGTTTTCCGAATAGACGGCGTGAGTGATTTCCCAGGCGTCCTGATCCGGCAGGATGTGAAGCAACCCACACCGGTCGACCTGGAAAAATTCCATCACTCTTTTCAGCGCCAGCTCGATTTCCTCGTCGAGTTGCCTTGAAGGCACATGGATGAACCGCGCTGACAGATCGGAAATTATCTGCTCGAACCGCAGCCGATCACCAAGTCCAGCGTCGTTTTTCACCGGGTCTTG
>CBFCZJ010000116.1:0-9851 GCA_965602445.1 uncultured Desulfobacterales bacterium
ACAGGGTAAGCGTCAAGGCTACCACCAACGAAGGCCTGGGGTGGATCGGCCGGGGTGAGGGGATCGGGGCGATGGCGGTGGCGCTTCTGGTATCTTTGGATCGTCCCTGACGAATCAATCCGCCAGCAAATCACCCATTTCGCTCCACTGGAGACGAAACCCTAAAGTTGAGCATTTGACCCATCAGCTGCTCCCCTGGATTCCCCACCAGGCATGCTTACGTTTCCTGTCGAAAAACCGTAAAGTCGATCCTGGAAAAGATACCCAATGAATTCTGACTCGTTTCACATCGTCTCCTCCTTTTCTCCGAAAGGAGATCAGCCCCGGGCGGTGGAGGCCCTCGTCGAACACCTGGCAAGACACCAGCGCCACAATGTTTTGCTGGGCGTCACCGGCTCGGGAAAAACCTTTACCATGGCCCATGTCATTGCCCGGATCAATGTCCCCACCCTTGTGATCGCCCCCAACAAGACCCTGGCCGCCCAGCTCTACAATGAGTTCCGGGAACTGTTCCCGGAAAACGCCGTCGAGTATTTTGTCAGCTACTACGACTACTACCAGCCTGAAGCCTATATACCGAGCAGCGACACGTATATCCAAAAAGACTCGTCCATCAACGAGATGATCGACAAGCTTCGCCACTCGGCGACCCGGTCGGTCCTCACGCGGCGGGACGTCATCGTGGTGGCCAGTGTATCGTGCATCTTCGGTCTCGGTGCTCCGGAAGACTACCTGGCGATGCGGATCGACCTGGAAACCGGAATGGAGATGTCCCGTGATCATCTGCTGTCCCGCCTGGTGTCCATGCATTATGACCGTAACGATGTCGATTTTCACCGGGGAGTCTTCCGGGTCCGGGGAGACCGGGTGGAAGTATTTCCGGCGGCCGAAGAGGACCGGGCCGTCCGGATCGAATTTTTCGGCGACGAAATCGACGCCATTTCCGAAATCGACCCCCTCCGCGGAGAAACCCGCCGGCGCATGGGCTATACGACGCTTTTTCCGGCCAGTCATTACGTGACCCAAAAAAGCACCCAGAAAAGGGCGGTGAAAACCATTCTTGCCGAGCTCAAAGACAGAATCGAGTGTTTCCGGGAGTCCGGAAAACAAATCGAAGCCCAGCGAATCGAAGAACGAACCCATTTCGACCTGGAAATGATCCAGGAGCTGGGCTACTGCAACGGAATCGAAAACTACTCCCGGCATCTGACCGGCCGTGCGCCCGGAGCGCCGCCGCCGACGCTTCTCGACTATTTTCCGGACGATTATCTGCTCTTCATCGACGAAAGCCACATCACCGTCCCGCAGTTGCGGGCCATGTTCCGGGGGGACAGGTCCCGGAAGCAGACTCTCGTCGAATACGGATTCCGTCTTCCCTCGGCCCTGGACAACCGTCCGCTGAGATTCGAGGAATTCCAGGAGCGAAGCGGCAGAGTGGTCTACGTATCGGCTACCCCGTCCGAATACGAGCAGCAGCAAAGTCCGACCCCGCCGGTGGAATTGATCGTCCGCCCCACCGGTCTGGTCGACCCGCAGATAGAGGTCCGCCCCGCCCGAAACCAGGTCGACGATTTGTACGAGGCGATTCTGGAACGGGTCCAGGGAAACGAACGGGTGTTGATCACGACGCTGACCAAGCGAATGGCCGAGGATCTGTCCGAATATTACGCCGATTTGGGCATCCGGGTGCGCTACCTTCACTCGGACATTACCACCCTGGAGCGAATGGAAATCATCCGGGATTTACGAAAAGGGGTGTTCGACGTGCTGGTCGGCATCAACCTCCTCAGAGAGGGCCTCGATATTCCGGAGGTTTCCCTGGTGGCGATTCTGGACGCGGATAAAGAGGGGTTTTTGCGATCAGCCAGGTCCCTGATTCAGACCTGCGGCCGGGCTGCAAGAAATGTCCACGGAACCGTGGTCATGTACGCCGACAGGGTCACCGGCGCCATGAAGCAGGCGCTTGAAGAAACCGGGCGGCGCCGGGTTATCCAGGAGGTATACAACCGAAAGCACCGGATCACACCGGAGACGATTCAAAAAAAGATCACTTCGGCCTTTGACAAAATGATGGCCCAGTCTGTTCCGGAGGTTTCCTCAGCCGAAGAGGCGGTCGAGACGGTGGAGTCGCTGGAAAGCTTCGACCGGATGGTCAACGGGCTGGAGGAGGAAATGAAGCAGGCAGCCGCCGAACTGGAGTTCGAAAAGGCCGCTAAATTACGGGACCGCATCGCGGCGCTCCGCAAGCGGATCGTCTTCGAGCGATGAAATCGCTGCGCCATTTCATCGCTGGTGGCGCCTTCGGCGCAAAGCCAAAAAATAATATCATAATTCAACTTTGATGGTCTCGTAAAAAGGCCGAATATTCCTTTTTCGTCATTCCCGCGCAGGCGGGAATCCAGTAATTTCTAATACTTATAAAGGCCAGATCAAGCGCGACGAAGGTTTCGGAGACTTTTTACGATTTCATCAACTTTGGGGTTTCATTTGTTTAAAATTCACATTACCTAATACATGATATGATTTCGGAATTAAAAGAAAAAATAGTATCGTTGCCTGCCCGGCCCGGGGTGTATCTGATGAAGGATGCCGCCGGAAAGTATCTCTATGTGGGAAAGGCGGCAAACCTGAAAAAGCGGGTCGCTGCCTATCTGAAGCCGGCCGAACGGCTCGATCCGAAAACCAGGGTGCTGGTGGGGAAAATTGCCGGCATCGAAACGATTCTCTGCGGCTCGGAAAAAGAGGCGTTGATCCTCGAGTCGAACTTGATCAAAAAACACCGGCCCCGGTATAATGTCGTCCTCAAAGACGACAAGCGGTATCCCTCTTTACGGCTGGACCCCCGGCAGCGCTATCCGAACCTGACCATTGCCCGGAAAATCGAAAAAGACGGGGCGCTGTACTTCGGTCCCTACGCCTCGGCCCATGCGGTGCGGCAAACCCTGCGATTCATCGACAAGCACTTTCGTCTTCGCAAATGCCGAAACCGGGAGTTTCGCCAGCGGACCCGGCCCTGTCTTCACTGTCAGATGCAGCGCTGTCTGGCGCCCTGCTGCATGGACGTACCGCCGGAAACATACGCAGAAGGCGTCAAGGAGGTGGTCCTTTTTCTGAAGGGAAGAACCCCGGAGCTGATCCGGAAGCTGGAGGCCCGGATGCGCAAAGAGGCCGAGCAGCAGCGGTTTGAACGGGCGGCCGGGCTCCGGGATAAAATCGTGGCCCTGAAAAAGACCCTGGAAAAGCAAGTGGCGGTCACGACGGATTTCAAGGACCGGGACGTCGTGGCGGTGGCCCGCCGGGACAATGCTGCCCTGGTAGCCCTCATTCCGGTGCGGGGAGGCTTCATGTCCGAGGCGCGGGAGTTTTTCGTCCCGGACAGCCTCTCGGCAGAAGAGGAGCTGGTCGACGCGTTCGTGCGCCAATATTATGAAGAGGCGCCGTTTATTCCCGGAGAAATCCTGGTCCAAACCGCCCTGGAAAACCGGCGGGTGCTCGAAGAAAGGCTCGGCGAAATCAAGGGCGGCCGGACGCGAATTCTGAATCCGAAGCGGGGAGAAAAGGCTTCGCTCATGGCCCTGGGGATCCAAAACGCCGAAGAGCGGCTTCAGGAACGGCAGAAGGCGGCCGATCAGGACCGGAAGCTCTTGGAGCGCCTTCAACGCCGGCTGGGGCTCCCGCGTCCGCCGCTGCACGTAGAGTGCTTCGACAACGCAAACCTGTTCGGGCAGGCGCCTGTGGCCGGCATGGCGGTCTTCCGGCAAGGCCGACCGGATTCTTCCTCCTACCGCCGGTACCGGATCCGCTCCGTCCAGGGGCCGGACGACTACGCCTCGATGGCCGAGGTGCTCCGGCGTCGATACGGAGGGCTTTGCTCCGGTGAATCGCTTCCGGATCTTCTCCTGGTCGACGGCGGCAAAGGACAACTCAACATTGCACGGCAGGTCATGGAGGCGCTGGGATTGTCGGACCGGATCCCCATGGCCGCGATTGCAAAGAAGGATCCGGCCCGGGGAGATGCGCAGGACAAGATCTATCTTCCCGGGCGGCGGGATCCGGTGAGCTTCGGCAAGGAGCCCGAGCTCCTTCTTTTTCTGCAGCGGGTGCGCGACGAGGCGCACCGGCTTGCCGTATCCTTTCACCGGCGGCGGCATCGCAAGGAATCGGTAGCGTCGGTATTGGACAACGTTTCCGGAATCGGGGAAAAACGGAAGCAGGCGCTGTGGCGACATTTCGGAGGAACGGAGGCCATGGCCCGGGCATCGATCGAGGAAATCGCGGCGGTGCCGGGCATGACCCGGCCCGCGGCCCGTGCCGTAAAGGCCCATCTCAATGAACAGGCGGAAAAAGGAAGCGATCACGATCCGCCGGATCGGCCGGGAAAGCTGGTCGTCACCAAATAAAAACCGCCGGGCAGGCCCGGCGGTTTCTATTTGTAAAAAAATAAATATGCGGCGCGCAGTTTGCGCCGCATATTTATTTTTGAAGCTTTTTCATGTCCTCGACCAGGGTTCGCACGGCATCGGCCGAACGGTTCAATGCCGCCTGCTCTGCTTCGGTCAGTTCAATTTCGATCACCTGCTCGATGCCGTTTGCCCCCAGCTTGACCGGGACGCCGATAAACAGATCGCTGATGCCGTATTCGCCTTCCAGCAGAACCGCGCAGGGGAGAATCTTCTTCTTGTCCTTTAGCATCGATTCCGCCATCTCCACGGCGGCTGAAGCCGGCGCGTAAAAGGCGCTTCCGGACTTGAGCAATCCGACAATTTCGGCCCCGCCGTTGGCGGTGCGCTCCACCAGCGCATCGATTCGCTCTTTGCTGATCAGTTCGGTGATGGGAATGCCGGCCACGGTTGAAAAGCGGGGCAAGGGGACCATGGTATCGCCGTGGCCGCCCAGCACAAAGGCATGGGTGTTTTCCACCGATACGTTGAGTTCCATGGCGATAAACGCGCGAAATCGCGCAGAGTCGAGGACACCGGCCATCCCCATGACTCTGTTTTTGGGAAAACCGCTGACTTCGAGGGCCACATGGCACATGGCGTCCAGCGGATTGCTCACGATGATCAGCTTTGCCTCCGGAGAGTATTTGGCCACCTGTTCGACAACGTTTTTCATGATGCCGGCATTGGTGCTGAGCAGATCGTCACGGCTCATGCCCGGCTTGCGCGGAACACCCGCGGTGATGATTACGATGTCGGATCCTTCCGAGGCTTCGTATCCGTTGGAGCCGGCCACCTTTGCGTCGTGCTTTTCGATGGGGGCGGCCTCGGTCAGATCGAGGGCCTTTCCCTGGGGAACCCCTTCGATGATGTCGATCAGGACCACGTCGCACAGCTCTTTTTCGGCCAGCCGCTGGGCGGCGGTGGCGCCCACATTTCCCGCTCCGATAACGGTCACCTTCTTGTCCATGATTCACTCCTTGCGCTTTGGTTGATCCTTCCACCAATCGGTGCGAAAAGGTTTTCGAAAGCAAAAAGGTTTGATATCATACTATAGTTGATTGTCAACACTTCCTTCTCGCTGCATCTTAAATTGTTGACATCTAAACCAAAAAAAGGCTATTCACGTATCGTTTGGCCTGCGGCAGCCCCCGTTTTTCCGAAAACGACGCAAAGAGGTCTGTTTCATGAATGTGGCTGTGAAAATCAAGACACTGCTTCAGGAGGCGGAATTGTACCGCTCCCAGGGTCTTCTCCAGGAAGCCATCGGCAAGTACCGCGCCGCTGCTGACATTCTGCAAAAAGTCGACAAGGTCAAAAACCGGGATGCGTATCTGGAGGGAATCGCCCGAAAGATCCGGGCCGTGGAAAAAGAACTCGATGCATTTTTACATGCACCGGCGGCTCCGGAGATGACCGCAGCGGTCCAGGACCTGATCAAGGAAAAATTTGCCTTTGCCAAAGACGCCGACTCCCAGCCGCTGGAAGGGGCCATCGCCCTTGCCAAATTCGGCCAATACGGCCGGGCCTTGGAGGAATTTCGTTCTCTTCTGTCAAAAGAGTCTGTGAAGGTGGCGGCGGCCAAGAACATCATTCGCTGCCACATTTCCCGGGAGTCCTTCGACGAGGGAATCGAAGAATTCCGCCGATGGGATGCAGACGGCCTCTTTTCACTACAGCAATTGGAGAACCTGCGGGTTTTTTTTCAAGGGGTGCTGGACAAGAGAGGAATCGAAAAGACCGTCGAGATCGCTCAGTCCGACGCAGTCAGCTTTCAGGAAATCGATGCGCCCGAGCTTGACCTCCAGCTTGACCAAGGCGATGCCGGCCAGGAAGAAGAGCTCCTGGACATCAGCTCCATCGGCGTCCTGATGGAAGACGGCCCGCAAGCCGGCGAGCGGGTCGAGTTTGACGTCAGTTTTCAATCCGGAAAAGAAATCAGCCTCTTGATTCCGAGCCGGGAAAAAGGCATGATTGAACATTTGAGGGCTGGAACCAAATTAAATGACATCGAGTTTTACTCCCCCTTTGCCATGTTCCAGGGTGCCGGGATCGTCACATCCAACACCAAGATTGCCACCGGACCCAAGCGGGGAGATTTCAGCCTAGACATAAAAGTGACCAGCACCTGATTCGAAGGGCGCGGCCACTCTGCGGCTGCAGCCGGAGCGCCATCTTCTGATACCGCAGACTCAATTCGTTTTTGGAGCGCTGCCCCTATGGCAACGATCAATCTGAAAAAAAAGGAGATCGAAGCGAAGATCGTCTACTACGGTCCTGGACGTGGCGGCAAAACCACGAACCTGGAGTATATATACAAAACATACAAGAAACAGGTCGCCGGGGACATGGTTTCGATCACCACGGAAGGAGACCGCACGCTGTTCTTTGACTTCCTGCCCATCGGGTTGGGCAAAATCCGGGGGTTTGATGTTCGGGTCGCGCTGTACACGGTGCCAGGGCAGGTGCAATACAGTTCCACCCGAAAGCTCGTCCTCAAGGAGGTCGACGGATTGGTCTTCGTGGCCGATTCCCTCCAAGTCCGCAGGGAAAAAAACATGATCTCTTTGAAGGATATGGCCCAAAACCTGAAAGACTACGGGTTGAACGTGTTCAAGGTGCCCCTGGTCTTTCAATACAACAAGCGGGATCTGGCCGAAGAGGGATTCCCCATTCTGACGGTGGAGCAGCTGGATAAAGACCTCAACCGTCAACTCAAAGTCCCGTCGCTTCCAGCCAGTGCCTTGAAGGGCGACGGCGTCGGCGCCACCCTCAAAGAATGCCTGAAGCTTACCCTCAAATCGCTAAAAAGCCAATTCCAGGAAGGATCGTAAGGAGTTGACCATGAAAAGCGGCATTGCGCTTTCAGGCGCTTTGAATTTTTTGAATCTCGGCGATCTGCTGCAGCTGTTCGGTTCCAACGGCAGTACCGGCGTGCTTCGGATTACCAGTCCGCACGTACCGGAGCCCGGCGTGGTTCATCTGCTCAAAGGCAATCCGGTCAACGCTTTTGCCGGTGACGAGACCGGGTTAAAGGCGCTCTACGCCCTGTTCGGATGGCTGGAAGGGCAATTCGAGTTTACTCCCAAGGAGGTGCCGACCGAAAAAGCGATCGAAAAGGGACGGATGGAGCTCATCCTGGACGGGCTTCGGATGCTCGACGACGGTGAAATCCAGTTGATCGGCCCTTCAGAAAGACCGGGCGCCAGCCAGCGAGATGCCCCTTCGGCCGGTGGAGGGCCGCTGATCCGAGGCCCGCTGATCGACTACATGTACGTGGTCGACGAAGAAGAGTTCAGCGCAGGCCAGGAAATCGTCAAGGAAAACAGCCACGGCAATTGGATTTGGGTCGTGGTCCAGGGGTTGGTGCAAGTCCGGAAGGAAACCGGCCGCGGTCCCCTTGAACTGATCCGAGTGGCAGAAGGCTGTTTCATTGGAAGCATGGCGACATTTACGGTCAACGGCAATGTGCGCAGCGCCACCTCCGTTGCCCTGGAAGATGTTTCCCTGGGGGTGCTCGACACCCAGCGCTTGTTTACCGATTTTTCCGCCTTGTCGTCGACGTTCCGAAGCCTCCTGTTGAGCCTGGACAAACGGCTTCGAGAAGTGTCGGACCGGATTGTGGACATATACAACAGGGCCTATTCCCTGGATGAGTACGTCAAGGACCGGGAGGCAACCATTCGTCAGGGAAATCCGGAAGAGCGTTTGTTCAGGATTACCGAAGGCGATGCCACCGTAGTCCGTTACACGGATGACGGCCACGTGCCGCTGGCCAAGTTGAGAAAAGGGGACTTCTTCGGTTCGGTGCCGTTTTTCGACATCGGGCAGGAGCCGACCGCCGCTTCGGTGTTCGCCCCCGAGACGATGCAATTCGAGACCGTGGACATCGGACCGCTCCAGGAGGAGTACGACAATCTTCCGGCCACTTTCAAAAAGCTGATCGAACACACAGCGACTTGTATCTCAGTGACCTCCATGGTGGCGGCCGACTATCACAAGAACTCTGTAAAGGAAAAGGGATGACCCCCCCGGGGGACACGGAACAGCGTCACTTTCGCTTCACAGGACGCAGACAACAACACGACAACGGGTATTCCGAAAAATTTAAGTGAGAACTATGACCACCAAAGAAAAAAGACAACATTACCGGATCAACTCCCAGAACCTGCTCAATTACGCCTGCTTCGACAATGAGAATAACCTGGTCAAGCAGGGGATGGGGCGCACGCTGAACGTGTCTGAAGTTGGAATTCGACTGGAAACCCATGTCGAGCTGGAAGCCGGCAACCGGGTTGAAGTGACCATTGGCTTGGAAGAAGAGTTGGTGACGGTCGAAGGCAAGATCGTCTATATCAAGCCCGGTCAGGAAGGAAAGTTCGAAGCCGGAATCCAATTTTTTGAACTCGATCGAAACACCAGCAAGGTCCTTCAGCAGTATATCAAGGCCTTTCGAGAAAGAGACAATCAATGAGTAGGATTGTATATGAGACCGATATGCCGGAGCTGGCGCTGATCAAGCGGGGAAAGGTAAGAGACCTCTATGATCTTGGCGACGCCCTGCTCATGGTGGCTACGGACCGGATTTCGGCGTTTGACGTGATCATGCCCACCCCCATACCGGACAAAGGCCGAATCCTGACCCAGATTTCGCTGTTCTGGTTCGACATCATGAAAGATCTGGTGGACAATCATTTGATTGCCAGCGACGTCGATCAATTCCCAGCCGCCTGCCGTCCCTATGCGGAGCAGCTGCGTTACCGAAGCATGCTGGTGCGAAAAGCGGAACCGCTGCCTGTGGAGTGTGTTGTCAGAGGCTACATCTCCGGTTCCGGCTGGAAGTCGTACCGGGAATCGGGCCAGGTTTGCGGCATCGAGCTTCCAGAGGGGTTGCGTGAATCGGATCGCCTCTTCGAGCCGCTGTTTACGCCTTCGACCAAGGAAGAACTCGGCGCCCACGACATCAACATCGACTTTGACGAGACCGTCCGGCGGATCGGAAAAAAACGCGCCGAGCAGGTCCGTGACCTGAGCCTGGCCATTTACACCAAGGCCAGAGAGGTGGCCGCAAGCCGCGGGATTATCATCGCCGACACCAAATTCGAATTCGGAATCGATCAAGGACGGTTGATTCTGATCGACGAAGTGCTCACCCCGGATTCTTCCCGTTTCTGGCCAAAGGAGACCTACCGCCCCGGCGGACCCCAGAAAAGCTTCGACAAACAGTACCTCAGAGACTACCTGCTCTCACTTGACTGGAACAAAACCCCTCCCGGTCCGGAGCTGCCCGAGCCGGTGGTCGACAGCACTCGCCGTAAATACATCGAGGCCTTTACCCAGCTGACCGGCCGCTCCTTTGACTGATGAATTTTGAGACGCCTTGTGCCGCAACTCTTCAAGACCATTTCCCTG
>CBFCZJ010000117.1:0-9810 GCA_965602445.1 uncultured Desulfobacterales bacterium
CCCGGAATGATTCACTGGTCGACATCATGCAAGTCGACAAAGAGACCGGCCTGATGCGATCCGCCTACTGAAGACGGATCGCTGGCTTTCCGTTTGAAGGACTTGCTGCGAGGACAAACCCGATTCGAGAGGTATCCGTAATGAAGCTTATAGGACACATGGGGCTCTTGGCAGGGCCGTTTGCTCTGCTTGCCGCCGGATGCACCCATCGTCCCTACGGTATGGGGGGAAGAGACTGGGGGCATATGATGAATTATGGACCTGGAGGGATATTCATGTGGCTGTTGGTCATTCTGGTGGTGGCCGTTGTACTTTATTTTGTCTTTGCCCGGTCCCGGTCTGATTCGTTTCCTCCTTCGAGACAAGAGACGCCCTTGGACATCTTAAAGAACCGGTACGCCAAGGGAGAGATCACCCGAGAGGAATTCGAACAGTTGAAAAAGGATCTTGCGGATTGACCTCGAAGCTAGTCAACCAAAGGAGACTTATCACCGATGCCGAGCCATTCCCAGGCCTCGTCCAGATCCCGAAAGCTCTCAATATCATAGCCCGTGGTCTCTTCTGTCAGGATGGAAACCATCCTGGACAGTCCGTAGTCGATATCCGCTGAAACCACCACGGCGGTTTTGTTGCCGGGCTTTCTCATGTCGGGGTGTCTCGCCAGAAAATCCGCAAAGGAATCCATTTCACCGCTGGTCATCCGCTTTCCTGTGATCGATCGCAGGTCATAAAGCTCAAAAAGCGTCGGTCCTTCTCTGCCGTAATCGTTGATGACAGACATAAACTCCTGAAAGCTCACCGCACCGGACAAGGTAAAGACGGTAAGATCCTTTAAACGGTCAATAGCATAAGTCATCGGCATTGATTGTGCCCCGGTCTGTAAAATAATGGTGTACGGCGGCAAATGCTTGCTGCGGCCGTCTACGGGTAATCGGAGGAATCCTGAATCAGACTGTCCATGTCCAACTGCCGCCAATGATTTCCGTCAAACACGGCCAACTCAGTACTCCCGCCACAGGACATGATGCAATTCACCGCAGGGGGTTCATCGTGCAACTGGACATAATATCTTGTCAGGGTCTCTTGGTTGTGGCATCTTTTTCCCGAATATCGCTTGAAAGCAAAATCTGGGCGAAATTTTTTCATGAATCCCCCCCGACTGTAGATCGAGCTGACATCCTTTGCAAAAGCCGTTTTCGCAGACCAAACAATATCTGTGCCAGGAGCCGCCACAATGCCCATCACTTTGAAATAATTACATTTTATAAATCGGTAGCTTGACGGATAAGACCGGCTGCTGCAATGTTTCTTGTGCAGCGGTGCACAGTGGCATGTGCAGCCGCAAGCAGCAGGGAATCATTCAGTTGGATCTTACACCTTGAATTTTTAAATTGGGAACCTTTTCACAGGAGAAGCATCCATGGTCCAGGACGAACTGCAGAAGGCTTTTTTTACCGGGGTCGGCATGGTGGTCATGAGCCGCGACAAAGTCCGACGGATTGTCGACCGCATGGTCGAGGAAACCAAAATCAGTGCCGAAGACGCAGAGCGTCTGTTTTCCGAACTTTCCAGCAGCGGCGAAGACGGATGGTCTTCGCTGAAAGACAACGCAAAGAACGTGGTCCGGGGGATATTGGACGACCTGGATGTCGCCCGCGGCCGAGAATTCGAAAAATTGGCCCGCCGCCTGGAAAACCTTGAAAAACGGGTCGACATTCTCGAAGCACTGCAGAAAGGGGGCGAAACGCCGTCGTGAATCTAAAGACCGTTCAGAACCTGGGGCGCTTCAAGGAGATCGTTTCCGTATTTGCCAAGTATGGATTCGGCGACGTGCTGAGCCACCTCGGACTGCCCGGCCGGCAGGTGGCAGCCAAGATCTCCCGGGTCGATTCGCAATTGACGACCTTCGAGCGTCTGCGCATGGCCTTCGACGACCTCGGGCCAAGCTTTGTCAAATTCGGCCAGATCCTGAGCCTGCGCTCCGACATGCTGCCCAAGGCGCTGACCCAGGAGCTGGCAAAGCTCCAGGACAAGGCCGCGCCGGTGCCGGTGGACCGGGTCGTCGAGGCCGTCGAGAAAAGTTTGGGCCGGCCCATCAAAGACGTTTTCTCGGTGTTCGACAAAACGCCGCTGGCTTCGGCCTCCCTTTCCCAGGTCCACCGGGCCGTGCTCCGGGAGGACCGAACCGTGGTGGCCCTGAAGGTCAGGCGCCCGGAGATCCGGGCCAAGGTCGATCTCGATCTGGGGATTTTCGAATCGATCGCCAAGGTCCTCCACGAGCGGATGGCCGAGGTCCAGATCTACGACCTGCCCGGCCTGGTCGAACTCATCCGCCGAACACTGGAACGGGAGCTCGATTTTGAGCGGGAAGCCCGCTACATGAAGATTGCCGAAAGCCGCATGAGGCATCTGCCCGGCATTCACATTCCGAAGGCAAACCACCATCTGAGCTCCCGGCGCCTTTTGGTGATGGAATACATCCGCGGCGACCGTCTCATGGACATGAAGCCCGACACCCTTGAAGATCCCGCCGAAATGGCCAGGCAGGGACTCCATGCCACCGTTCAGCAGATTCTCGAAGACGGATTTTTCCATGCCGATCCCCATCCAGGCAACCTGCTGATAATGGAAGGAAAAACCCTTTGCCTGTTGGACTGGGGAATGGTCGGCAGGCTCACCGCCGATGACCGGATTCATCTGGCCGATCTTCTTGCCGCAACCGTAGAAAAAGACAGCGAGCGGCTGGTGGAGACCCTGCTGACGGTCAGCCGGACCTCAGAAGACACCGATCCCCGGGCGCTGGAAAGAGAAGTGTTGGAGCTGCTCGACGTTCACATGGCAGCATCGGTGGCCGAGATTCGCATTGGGGAGCTGATGCTCGACATCACCGACCTGGTCCGAAAGTACCGTCTCCGGGTGCCGCCGGATCTGTTCATGATGATCAAGGCCCTTGTCACGGCCGAGGCTTCCGTCCGGCTCATTTATCCGCAATTGGACGTGGTTTCCGAAATGCTTCCCCATGTTCGGCGCCTGGCAGCCCAACGCTTCCAGCCCCGAAGGATTGTAGACCGCCTCAAGGTTCTCCTGCTGAAGCTGGCGACCTCCCCCGGGCAGTTTCCCAAACGAATCGGCGACATCGTCGCAAAAATGGAGCGCGGGGATCTTCGGCTTCGCTTCGAACACCACCACCTGGACGATCTGACCTCGACGCTGGACAAGATCTTCAGCCGGCTGACCCTGGGCGTCATCCTCGGAGCGATGATCATCGGTTCGTCTCTGATCATCACCACCGGCCTGCCGCCGCTTCTGGGCGGATATTCCCTGCTCGGCCTGGCGGGATACTGCATTTCCGCCGTCGTTGGACTCTGGCTGGTCTACGACATTCTCCGCAACCGCTGAGAGCCCGGGAAAAAGCCTGCAACAACCGCTTGACGGCGACTCGGGGTTGCGGCAGGATGGGGCAGAATTCAGGGCTTCGGAGGATACTCATGGCAGATGCGAAGAACACCGACAAACCCCAGCGGATGAAGATTCGATTCGAGATCGGATCCACTCTCTTTATCGAACAGGGCCAGAACGGGGAGCGGCTTCAGACCACGTTGGTCGGCGTGATGCCCCAGGCCTGTTTGATCGTGAAGCTGCCCACCATCGTCGGCATCGACAATCCTCTTGAAAAGGACCGGCCGGTGGCGGCCCGATATGTGGACCACGGAGAGATTTATGGATTCGACGCCACCGTACTGGGAAGCATCTCCACGCCCTTTCCCCTCACCTTCCTGTCTTTTCCCCGCGGCCTGAAAAAGACCAACGTGCGGCGCCATACCCGGATCGACTGCTATATCCCGGCCACCTTGAAATTTGACTTCGTCAGCAAGTCGGGGGTCATCTCCGACATCAGCAGAGGCGGATGCCGCCTGAAACTTCGTGACACCCAGGACGTAGAGGCTGCAGACCTGGACATCGGCAGGGAGGGGATTCTGTATTTTCCCCTGCTCGGTCTTCAGGGGGTGAAGGAGTGCTCCGGCATCGTTAGAAACATCACCCTGGACGGCGAAGGAATCAGCATCGGAATCGAATTCGACACCGTGGATCCCGAGCTGGGAGACATGATCGAATCTTACACCAAAGCGGTCGCCGAACACCACCGGTAGGGCTTGTCTCGCCTGTCCTGCATGTCTGCCAGCCTGCAAGACATCGATTGCATAGAACGGCTATGATCCTGGAAAGACTGCCCGACAATCCCTACTATAAATCGCTGCCGCGATTTTCTCATTAAATTCGCTTCGCGCTTTTATAAAACACGGCGGCGGGTTCAGCGCGGATTCCGTACGGCGCGGACCGCTCCACACTCTGAAGCCCGCCGGTACTCGGTCCTGAATTCGGTCTCTCTGTTAGAACTCACCACCCTTACCTTGGTGTGGTAGCCGGTGGTGAAGATCTTCGACGTCCAGTACCAGGGGGCGCTGTCGACGGGGAAAAAGGGAGGGTTTTTGTAGAGGCTCGCCAGTTCGGCAGCGGTGGGCAGGCGCCAGTCCGTAAAGTTTCCGGTGGACAGTTTGGCGACATAGTTTTTCGCTTCCTGATAGTTCTGGCAGCGATTCAGCGTTTTTTGCGAGTCGAGCAGGGACCAGATCAAACCGCTTTTCTTGTCGACGAAGGTCCCGGCGTTGCCGGCGACAAACCGCTGCCCGGCCTCGGCCAGCTTGACTCCGGCCTCCTTTTCCAACCCTTCGATGCGCATCCGCTCCCGAGCCGCCTGCTGCTTTTGCCGCTCCAACTGCATCCGGCTGTATTGCTCGGCCGCCATCTGCCGCTGTTTTTGGGACTCTTCCCACATTCTTTTTTCGAGTTCGGCGGCAAGCCGAGCTGCGGATTCTCGGTATCGGGTAAACGGCGTCTTTGCCGCGTAGGACCGGACCGCTTCGGCTCGATCCCTCAGCGGGCGGGCCTCATCCCGGCCCAGGGCCTCAATCCGCTGCCATTGGTGCGCGGCATCGATTCGCCTGTCGGCCTCGGCCAGGCGTTTTCGGGCTTCTCCAGCCGCCGGGGAGTCCGGCCGCGTTTGTAAAAATTGTTCGAGTGCCCGCTTGGCTTTCTGGGGATCCTCCGCCAGTTCCGCGGCAAGGGCGCCGACTTCGACCAAATCCAGGTTTCCCTGCGCTTCTTTGCGAAAGTCACCAGCGGCCGCGGAAAAAGAAGAAATCCCGAAGACGGAAAGAAATGCGTTGCAGCGATCCACGCAGTCCTGCCACCGCCCGGATCGCTTGCAGTTCAGCATCGCCGTCTCCAGTTCTCGGAACTGGTCGGCGGCAAGGGCATCGATCCGCTTTTCTACGTCTTTTCTGTGCCGCCCCTCCGGAAATCGTTCGATGTAGCGCCGGTAGGCGGCAATTTTCGCCGCCGGCTTTGCATTTTTGCTGTCTACCACCTGCTGGTAGAGGCTATTTTCGGCCAGCTCGCCAAGAGAGCCGATCCGTTCCTGCACGTTCTGGGCGTATCCGCCTTGAGGATACCGCGCCAGGTACCGCTGGTAAATCTGTTCGGCCTTGGTTTCGAATCCGGGCTCCGTGAGCAAGGCTTCGACCTGGGCTTCGATCTGATCATAGAACCGCTTCTCGGCGTCGGTCTTGAGGCGGAGAATATCTTCCGATGCTTTGCGGGCATATTCGTCGTCGGGCCCGGCTTGGACGAAGGCCTCCAGCATGGAGACCGCCTGTTCAGTGTCTGTTTCAGCCGCTGCCGCTGCCGCTGCCGCCAACACCGCATAGGCATCCTGCCGCTTTTGTTCCTCCCAGTACCGAAAGCCGTAGACGGCGCCTGCCGCCATCACAACGACGGCCAGGATTACCGCATAAACCGGCCGAAACTTCGCTTTTCCGGGCCGCGTTTTTTTCTTTGCCGGGCCTTTTTTCAAGGAAGCTGTTGCCGTTTTTTCCGCCGAAGGGGGTGTAGCGGCAGACTCTTGGCCGGATTCCTGATTGCGGCTTTTTCGCTTCTTGAGCGCACCGGTAAACGTGCGCAGCAGCGGCTGGGCGATCGTGTCCTCGTCTCTTTCAACGGGATTTTCCAGGACGATTTGCGTGTCGTCCCAACTGATGATCTCCATGGCGGCCTCTATACCCGCCGCCTTTCCGCAGGATGCATCGATTAACACCCCGTTTTTGATAAACAGGTACCCGCTGAGGTCTTCGGTGGTCACCCGAAGCGAACAAGAGGACTTTTCCGCTTCGGACTCCAGCAGAAATGTCGCCAGGCCCACCCCATTGATCTGGCCGCTTCCCTCGTTGAGCTGTTCTGCAATTCGCTCTTCCAGGGATTGGGCCGGCAGCCCGATGTTCTCGATTTCGAGGCCGGCGGCCGGTGCCTTTTTCCCTCTGCTTTTTTTTCTGGCAAAGCCGAGCCGGACGGCCACCTGACCGAAAGGCTCCGTCAAGGGCTCAAGAGTTCCATAAAAAAGGCCGTTTTCGGTTTTGCGGAAAAAAAGACTCTGCCCATCGATCTCCCCATCGAGATATCCGATAATCGGATGGCTTCGCAGCTTGGCCGGCATCGGGTTTTCAGACCGTTTTTTGGGGGAGCCGAAAAAATCTTCGAACAGGAGTTCAAGCTCGGATACCGGCCGCCCGGAAGAAACCGCACAATACCGGTTCTGGGTCTGGTCGTAGACATGCTCGGCCATGTCCGACAGTTTTTCCAGGGTATGGATCAGACCGACAAAACCTCGGACCGCCTCCAGATCCTCGGTGATATTCTCCAGATCGCTGCTGATCTCCGAAATTCGGTCTGGGCCGGTTTGCTCCGACATTCAAAAACCTCCTGGAACCTGGATACGGGCCACAGCGCCCCTCTTCGATGCTGTAAAGCCGGGTGTCAAAACATTTGCCGCACCGCAATGGGCCGCAACGAGTCTTGCGCTTTTTCGCGGATTCGACTTCACTAAACCAAAAACACCCTGAATTCAATAATAAAAGTGGTTCGTTTCGCCCTGCAAAACGCGGTATCGGTCTCCGGCCTGATGCTGACCACTGAAGTGATGATCACCGACAAGCCGGAAAAGAAAAAGGCGCCGCAAGGGGCCGGAGGATACGACGAAGACATGTATTAAATCCGCTTTCACTGGATTCGGCGTCGGAAAAGGCGTTTTCGGGAACCTTTTTCCCGAGGCGGAACAAAAGGCTGGTTCGGAAAGCGGATTCAAAGGGAAAACAACGAAAAGGGCGGGTGGGCAATGGGCCGATCCGCCCTTTTTGTTTCAACAGGCGGCGCGCCCCTGCGGCTTTTCGTCAGCTGCGATGCCATCAGCCTCCGGGCTTCGCCGGAACATCTTCACTAGACGGCTCATACCACTTACCAGGTCCTGTTTCCCTTTTGCCAAGAGCCGTTATCTGAGGATGTCGCGAATCCCTTTCACCAGCAGCAGCAGCGTCGGCAACAGGTGGAAGCACAGGTCGAAAATGTCGATGGGCCGTTTCAAAGCCCCCGCCTTGAGCATCCGGAATTTTTCCAGCACATGGGGTTCGGGAACGAACGGGGCCAGGAGCAGAAAGACCGCCAGAGGGATGAAAATCGCATAGGGGATGTTGTCTAAAAAACTCATGGCGGCCTTTTTGTCTTCGGCGTTTCAACCAGCAGCAACACCGGAAGCCGAGGCGGCCCATTTTCGCTTTTATTCGCGATGGGCTCTGTGATAGATTGGCTACTTTCAATTTTGGCGCTATCTTATTTCCATCGGTGTTGTCAACGCCCAATCATCTGATCCATCCGGCCGGATTTGCTGCGCCGCATGCATAAAAGAGGACGCTGCCGTCATGTCCGAAAACACCGCTTCATGGGTTTCGACGCTGGCCCTGATCACCGCCGCCCTTCTTTGGGGAAGCTCTTTCATTGCGCTGAAACTGGCGTTTACTGCCTATGAGCCGATGCTGGTGATCTTCGGGCGAATGGCCGTGGCGTCGATCCTTTTTTTGGCCGTCTTTTCAAAGCTGGGGGCTTCCAATTTCCGACGGGCAGACCTGAAATACCTGCTGTTTATGGCATTTTGCGAACCCTGCCTTTATTTTCTGTTCGAAGCAAAGGCCCTGGAAAATACCACTGCCTCCCAGGCCGGGGTCATCACGGCCATGCTCCCGCTCATGGTGGCCCTTGCGGCCAGGCTGGTACTTTCCGAACCGCTGTCCCGCCGGATGCTGGCCGGCTTTGTCGTGGCCATTGCCGGCGCATGCTGGCTGAGTCTCACCGGCGAATCGAGCCATAGCGCGCCTCGGCCGGCGCTGGGCAATCTGCTCGAGTTTCTGGCGATGATTTGCGCAACAGGGTATTTCATCACCCTCAAGTTTCTCACGCGCAGCTATTCACCCTGGTTTTTGACTGCCTGGCAGGCCTTCACCGGAAGCCTCTTTTTTTTCCCCCTGATGCTGCTCACCAGCCGGGATCTGCCCTCTCCGGTTCCGGTCGTCCCCGCGCTTTCCATCGTCTATCTGGGGGCATTTATCACCATCGGCGCCTACGGCCTGTATAATTTCGGAATCAGTCGGTTGCCGGTGAGCCGGGCTTCGGCCTATGTGAACCTGATCCCGGTCTTTGCCGTCTTTCTGGGATGGATCGTATTGGGTGAAAAATTCACGGCACCGCAATATCTGGCGGCGATACTGGTATTTGCAGGAATTTATCTCAGCCAGTCAGGCCGGCGGCGCAATCTTCCAACCAATGCCGTCGAGCCCTTGTCTCTTCCCGCAGCGGTTGAGAAACCCGTCAGATTCGGGTAAACTCTGTGAATGCAGCCAAAGGGATTCATGCCCTCCGAGCTTAACCCAAAGCCGGGTCCTCCGGGCCCGGATTTTTACAATGTCAACCAAAGAGGGGGTTGCTATGTGCGATATCGACGTGTTCGTCTTAAAAGGCGGAGTGGAAGAAAAAATCATGGAAAACGTGGACCGGGTGGAGCGAATCGACGACGAACTGACGCTGCAGAACATCTTCGGCGAACAGCAGCGGATCAAGGGCCGGATGTTGTTCTACGACAACAGCGGAAAAAAAATGGTGTTCGAGCTCCAATCGTAAAATCGCTTTGACGATGCAAGTAAATCCCAACATCAACAACGCTTTTGCAGCGACGCGCCGACGGGAAATAGAGCTGCGCCGGTGTCTTTCCTGCGGCACGGACCTGGGCAGCGCACGTCGGCGGTACTGCTCCATAGACTGCCGGCAGGATCTGCGCCGGAAACTAAACGCCCGGACCGGCCTTCTCAAGGCCCTGAACGCCCGCTATTCCACCTTTTACTTCACGGAAACCGCGGTAATCCTGGACATCTTAGCCCACGATTCCCTGCAGATCTTCAGTTTTATATACCCACGGACACCCGGAGCCGCGCCGTCAAAAGACTTTTGCAGACTATCGAACCTTCTGGGCAACACCTGGTGGGATGAAAGGCGCCGCACGAACCGCAAATACCTTGCCAACCAACGGGTTTTTGAAACGGCCCTTCACAGCCAGGGCGGCTCCCGATCGGTGCGGCCGCTGGAGATTCGAACCCCTGCTGTCAAGGGGAGCCACCTGGTTCATCTCCGGCTGCGTCGGCAAGATCTCGACAACAAGAAACTGCTCCAGATCATCAAGACCGCTTTTCGGAACCAGGCCATGAAGCACCACCCGGACAGGGGAGGCGACAACCGGTCTTTTCGAAAGATTTTCAGGGCCTATGAAGAAATGCTTTGTTGGGCGGAAAGCCCGACCTTCATTACCCGCCGGGGCTTTCCTGACAAATGGTTCTATGATGGGAGCCGCAATCGCTGGGTCCAGCCCACTCCGGC
>CBFCZJ010000118.1:0-9798 GCA_965602445.1 uncultured Desulfobacterales bacterium
CCACTGCCGTCCGAAGTATCTTTTGGTTGATTGAAGTACCCACTTCCAACCCAGCAATATATGGATTACAAGGAGAACGAGAAGAAACAACGACAGCGAGAGATGAATATCTCCCCATTCATGACGATGTAGCCCGAGAAATACATTCTGGGTTCCTCTTGCTCCCCCCTTGGGGATAACGAAGCCCAATAAAAGCCCAAGCGCCGCAATCGAGCAGATATCAACAAAAAGAAGGCAATTTATAAAGTATTTCACAACATTTTTTTTCACGGCACTTCCTCCACGTACAGTGTAAGCCCCTTCCTCTCAATGACACGGACCTTTCTCCCTTCTTCTATTGTAACCCCGGTCAGGGAGGGCTCAGCCCTCCAAAGCTCATTATCCACCTGTATATATCCATATGGATCAAGGCGCTGTTTGATGATGCCAAATTTGCCCACCATATTGCCTGTCATGCTGATGCGATTGGGATCATAGGACCGCCAAACAAAAGGAAACAACACGATCTCTTTGATACCCCAGCATGCGGCAAGGGACCAAAAAATCCAATCGGAGATTGCCAGCCATTTTTGAACGACAATCAGCAGCAGGATAAAGGCAAAAAACCCGGGAATATTCAGCAGCAGGTAACGAAAATAAACGGAGGCTGGTATCTGTTCTGATTTTGTATTCATTCTCAAAATTTGGTTCGGAATTATGGACACAAAAGGCTGGGGCCTGTCAACACGGGAAAGCAGGGACCTGAAAAGGTTCTTTTTCAAGGGACTTCGTGCATGCTGGCGCAATTATTATGACGATGGTTTCACCGCTGAGTCGCTGAGATCGCGGAGGATGCACAGAGAAGATTTTAAGGGTTTCTCCGCGCCCTCCGCGTCCCCGCGGTGAGTATTTGTTGACCGACAATACGTCATCGAAGGGATGCCATCGAGTACTTGGCCGGGAAAATGCCCTGTGATTTGCCAACGGGAAGCCATCTGGTGTAGGATCCATGATCGATTGGAAGTCTGAACGCCACCGCCGCAAAGATCGGCGAAGTTTTCTCAGAGGCTGCCATGAAACAAACCTTGTCTCCGGTTTCGAGTCGGCGCCGGTTGAGCGTGCTCCGCGGCCTGATCGGCCTGATGCTGCTGGCGCTGCCGTCGGCCCCGGCCTGGGCCGAAGAGCCGCCTCCTTTCTTGCCGGGAGAAAAGCTGACCTTTCAACTTCGCTGGGGTGTCATCCCCGCCGGTGAGGCCACCTTGGAAGTCCTTCCGCCGAGAGTTGTCGATGGAAAGCGGGCCCATCACTTTGTGCTCACGGCCCGGACCAATTCATTCCTGGATGTCTTTTACAAGATCCGGCAGCGCATCGACGCGTATCCGGACCTCGGCCTGAACCGGTCCCTGCTGTACAAGGAGGTTCACACCGTTGGCCACCGGAAAAGAGACGCCAGGATCGTCTTCGACTGGGACCACATGGAGGCCCGATACATCAACTTCGGGCAGGTCAAAAAACAGGTGGCCCTCGATCCCGGGGCCTTGGATCCGCTTTCCGTATTCTACTACTCCCGAATGTTCGATCCGAGCCGCCATCCGGTGCTGGAGCGGCCGGTCACCGACGGGGAAAAATGCGTCATCGGCAGGGCGGCCTTCGTCGGCAGGGAAAGCCTCCGGGTCCAGGGAAAAACCTACGATACGTTTCTGATTGAACCGGAGCTGAAGGAAGTCGGCGGCGTCTTTGAAAAGAGCAAAGACGCCAAGATCCAGATCTGGGTGACGGCAGACCATCGGCGCATCCCTGTGCGCCTCAGAAGCAAGGTTGCGATCGGAAGCTTCACGGGCGATCTTGTTTCGATGGAGACGCCGTCACAAGGCCGGCGGCTTTATTCCAGCCGGAGGCTAAGGGCAATGCCTTAGCGCTCGATGACATAATTCCGGTGACGGTTCTCATTTCAAAGAACACCCACCGGCGATATGCCGGTCGCGGCCTCCGGCAGGGCCGGAGCGATGAATCGTCAACCAATAAAAAGAGTCGTTGATCACGATTTTGAAAGGAGGAAATCATGGAACCGCGCCGACATTTCTTTATCCCGCTGCTTGCCGCTGCACTGATTCTTTTTCCGGCGGTGCTGCCGGCCCAGGTGACTCAGGAAAAGAATCCGGACTACTGGTACGAAAAGGGCGCCCTTGCCTCCGTCTACGGCGGAGACCGCCTGGCGGTCAAGTTTTTCGAAAAGGTCGTCTCCCTGGATCCAAACCGAAGCCAGGCCTGGTTTCAGATGGCCGTCAGCTACGGAGAAATCCGCTGGTTCGACAAGGCCATCGAAGCCGTGGATCATGCCATCGAACTTCAGCCCGAGTCCGGGCTTTACTACTACGGGCGCGGACGGATTTATCTGATGCTCGGCGCAGAAGACAAAGCGATGGCCGATTTTCACCAGGCCGCCGAACTGGGAAACAGGGAGGCGAAAAGATACCTGGCCAGGCGGGAGGCGGCAAAATAAAACAGATATGAGCCCTATTTTAGCACGCGCTACCGGCCGGGGATGATGATCCCGGAATCCGAAGATCTCTTCGGCTGCCCCTGCTGCTCGGCTTGGGCCTTCTGGGCCTGCTCGACGATCCGCTCCACCTCGCCGCTGATGGCCTGGGGAAAGCGCTCCATCGCCTCGGAAAGCGTTTCGGCTTCGATTTCGCAGCTCACCGGCAGGGGGCCGTTGGGCGACATTAGCTGGGTGTGCCCCAGGTAAAGCTTCGACCGATTTTCATCGGGCGAACCGTCGGCCAGCACCGGGGTCAGTCGGCGGATCGTACCGACTTTCATGTCCGTAAATGACTCTTCAACGTATAGGTTGTCCGTATCCATGGACAGGTCGATGCCCAAATCCATCATGATGCCTCCTTTTTGGCAAAAAAACGGCGGTGCACCTTGCAACCGCCGAATTGATCGTAACCACTACCATCGGTGCTACAGCACCTTGACTCTAACCGCCTGCCTTCCCCTGGGCGTATCCTTGATCTCGAACGTCACCCGCTCCATCTTTTGAATGCCGAAAAACCCGGGATCCTCCACCCCATTTTTGTGAAAAAAGATATCGCCCTGGGCGTCGGTTTCGATAAACCCGTATCCTTTTTTTTCATTGTACCACTTGATCACACCTTCGACCATTGCCTTCCTCCTCGCGTGGACTGTGTTTGGCTTCCAGTGCAAGTCGTCGGAAGTTTACCTGGGTCAAATCAAAAGCGGGACCCGGAGGAGGGGAAAATCGGAGGGACCTCACGCCCAAATAATCCCTGAGAAGTGCACAAGAAATGCCGATCAGCGCTTCATTGAAGCTTCACGATGAAGATAGACGCGCCGGTGCCGGAAGTCAAGGGATTCCTTCGGTGGCAGGCCCGTCGCCGGGCCTGCCGGCGGAAAATGCAGCGCCCGGAGCTCCGCAGCGGTATTTGCTCCCGAACCGGCGCCGAACTCAGCACAAACAGTGTGGATGGCGTCGGCGTTTCATTGTCGGGCGGCCCTTTGCATTTGCATGCCGAAGGATTATGATTGGGGCGGTTCATGCTTTCTGCAACAGGAGAAAGCATGGACAAACGCTGAGGAAGCCGCCTCCATACGGGAGGGGCGTCAGGGGGGATTTTGCGGTTTTCTAGCAAAACCATGGGTCCGTATCGGATCGGAGCGGTCGTTTTCGGCCTGGCCTTCGTACTGCTCATGGCAGACAGGGTCGGCTTGATCGACCGGCTTCCACAGCGCCGGAGCCTTCCGGAGGCCAGCGCCGCTGCCGTTTCCGAGCGAAGCACCTGGATGAATATTTTCCAGAACAATCGGAAGATCGGCTTTTCCCATGCCGTCGTCTCCCGGGAGGATCAAGGCATTGTCCTGGAGCAGACCCTGTTTATGCGGATCAACACCATGGGAATGATCCACAGCATCCATCTGAACACCGAGGGCCGAATGAACCCGGATATGACCCTGGCAAGCTTCCGGTTTTCCATGAGTTCGGGCCGGTTCGAATTTTCGGCAAGGGGCGCCGTCGAAGGCGACCGCCTGATCGTGCAGACCGAAAACGAAGGAAGCCGACAGCGCCTGGAGGTCCCCCTGGCGGCCAAACCGTACCTGGCCGCCGGCATATTCGATGCGATTTGGGCGTCGGGAGTCGAACCCGGGATGCGAAAGGTCGTGCCGGTGTTCGACCCTGCCACCATGGGCCAGGAGCCGGTGGCGGTGGAGGTGATCGGCATCGAACCGGTGCAGATCATGGGCAAAACCGTGCAGGCCCACAAATTGATCCTCGATTTCAAAGGCGTCTACCAGGAAGCCTGGATCGGTGAGAACGGAGATATTCTTCGCCAGAGAGGATTTCTGGGCATCACGCTTGAAAAGACCGACCGGGAATCGGCGCTGTTCGGTCTGCCGGTGGAAGCCAGCGAAGACATGACAGAAGCGGTATCGATTTCGTCCAACGTCGATCTTTCCCGGGCCCGGGAGCTGGATCGGCTGCAGGTGGAAATCTCCGGCATCGATCTGCAGCGGCTGGATCTCGGCACCGGACGGCAACAGATGACGGGAAGCGTGCTCACCGTCACAAAAGAATCTCTGCAAGGCCTTTCCCAGCAGCTCACCGGCGAAGCGCTTGACGCCCTTGCCGACCCATACCTGTCGTCGACGCCGTTTATCCAGTCCGATCACCCGCGGATCCGGAAACTGTCTGCAGAAATCACCGCAAAGAGCCGATCCCCTCTGCAACGGGTGCAGCGGCTGGTGGCCTGGATCCATTCCAACATCGAACAGCGTCCGGTGGTTTCCGTGCCGGACGCGTTGGCCACCCTTCAAAACCGGGTCGGAGACTGCAACGAGCATGCCGTGCTCATGGCCGCCCTGGCGCGCGCCGCCGGGGTTCCCGCCGAAATCGAAGCCGGGCTCGTCTACCTCCGGGGCCGTTTTTTCTACCACGCCTGGAACCGGGTCTACGTGGGCCGGTGGATCACGGTCGACGCCTTGTTCGACCAGATCCCGGCCGACGTGTCCCATATCCGCCTGGCTGCGGGCTCTCCGGAGCAGCAGGTCGACCTGATGTCGGTGATCGGCCGTGTGCGGCTGACCGTGATCGAACCCGGCGCCGGCCAAGCGCAGAACACACAACGATAGCGGGAAAAAAGATGATCGAGCTGGAGTCTTTGACCAAGGCATACGCAGAAATCACCGCCGTAAAAGACCTGACCCTGCAAGTGCCTCCGGGGCAGATTTTCGGCTTCATCGGGCCTAACGGCGCCGGCAAGACCACCACCATCAAGATGCTCGGCGGCATCCTGGCCCCGAGTGCGGGCCGGGTGAGGATCTGCGGCTTTGACATGGCAAAAGCCCCGGAAGAGGCCAAGCGCAGAATCGGATTTATTCCGGACCGTCCCTATCTGTATGAAAAGCTCACGGCAATGGAATTTCTCCGCTTCCACGCCGAACTTTACGGCGTCGGCGGAAACGGATTCAAGGCCCGCGCCGAAAAAGAGCTCGCCCGGTTTTCCCTGCTCGACTGGTCCAACGATCTGATCGAAGCATTTTCCCACGGCATGAAGCAGCGGGTCGTCATGGCGGCCGCGCTGCTCACCGATCCGGAGGTGATCGTGGTGGACGAACCGATGGTGGGCCTCGATCCGATCGCGATCAAAATGGTCAAGGACCTCTTCCGGAATCTGGCCGCAGGCGGCACGGCCATTTTCATGTCGACCCACACCCTTCAGGTCGCTCAGGATCTATGCCACCGGATCGGCGTCATCCACCGCGGAAGGCTGATCGCCACCGGCTCTCCGGAAGATCTCATGCGCCAGGCGAAAACCACGGAAACCGACCTGGAAGCGGTATTCATCCGGTTGATGGAAGAAGACAGCCTCGGAATCGGCGGAGTGCACCATGGGTGAGATTGCCACCCTGCTCAAACCCCGTCTATGGTCCTTTCGGGCGCGGGGCGCGGCCAGAAAGCGAGATCGCCGTCTGAAAGTGGCGGTGCTGGGCGTTATCGGAGGATTTTTCTGGGCCGGCTTGTTCGCGCTGTCTCTGCGCGTGCTGACTTACTTTAAAAGCGTCGACCAGCTCGGCGAGATGCTCGCCCACAAGCTGCTGTCCATGGTTCTTGTCACTTTTCTTTCCCTGCTGATTTTCAGCAGCATATTGACCCTTCTTTCCAAACTCTATCTGAGCCGCGACCTGTCGCTGGTCCATGCGACGCCGGTCCCCGGCCGCAAGATCTTTCTGGCGCGGTGGCTGGAAAGCACCGTCGACAGCTCCTGGATGGTCGGGATCTATGCCCTGCCGTTTTTCGTCGCATACGGAATCGTCTTCCGGGCCGGCCCCGTTTTTTACCTGAACCTTTTCGTGAACCTGGCCTTGCTTTCGG
Source organism: uncultured Desulfobacterales bacterium (assembly GCA_965602445.1). Lineage (GTDB taxonomy): Bacteria > Desulfobacterota > Desulfobacteria > Desulfobacterales > CAFBRK01 > JAIPEL01. The sequence goes on from CBFCZJ010000118.1 coordinate 6,374, forward strand.
CCATCGCCTCGGCGGTCAGCGCGATGCTGATCATGACCGCCGTCATGATCGTTCCGGCGTCCAGAATACGAACCATATTCGTCTTTTTGACCCTGACCTTCTTTCTCATCCTCTTTTTTGCATTTCGCCTCCTTCGTCCGGAGCGACTGGTCGATCCAGAGGTCTTCGAAACCACCCTGGTCTACCTCCAGGCGCTGCGGGCGCCGCTTCCCGCCTACCTGCCGAGCACCTGGGCCTTTGACAGCTTTACGGCCCTCATCTCGGGGCGGATCCTCACCGGGCTGTATCACGACGCGATTTCCTTGAGCTTCTTCGGTTTTCTCTGCTGTCTGATGATTCTTCTTGCCGAATCGGTCTACTTCAAAGGCGTTTCCAAAACCCAAACCGCCGCCGCCCGGCTTTTCAAGGGATCCATCGGCGGGGAATTCATTTTTTCCCGTTTTACCGGCCCCCGAGGCGCCATGGCCGCCAAGGAAATCCGCACCTTTTTCAGAGACCAGACCCAGTGGACTCAGCTCTTTTTGATCGGCGCCCTCATCGTGATCTACATCTACAACTTTCGGGTCCTTCCACTGGAGCGTTCGCCAATCAAGGCGGTCTACCTGCAAAATCTGCTGTCATTTCTAAACATGGGGTTGGCCACCTTTGTGCTGTCTGCGTTGACCGCACGCTTTGCCTATCCTGCAGTCAGCTTGGAGCGGGAGGCCTTCTGGCTCATTCGTACCGCGCCGATCTCCTTGAAGAGTTTTCTGTGGACCAAATTTTTCATTTACTTTCTGCCCCTGCTGGTGTTGACCGAGATCCTCATTGTCGCCACCAATCTCCTTTTAGAGGTCACCCCTTTCATGATGGTGCTGTCCACGGTCAACGTGCTCTTCATGGTTCCGGGCGTGGTCGCTTTAGGGATCGGCTTCGGCGCCGCCTACCCGGACTTTACCTCCGAAAATCCGATGCAGTCGGTGACCAGCTTCGGCGGACTGCTGTTCATGATCGTGGCGGCCATCTTTATCGCGGCCGTTCTTGTTCTGGAATCCGGCCCCGTGTATACTATTTTCATGGCCGGACTCCAGGGCCGGCCGCTGACCCTGCTTCAATGGCTCTGGACCGGCGCGTCTTTTGCTGCATCGGCAGCGCTATGCATCGCCGCTTTGCTGCTGCCGATGCGATACGGCGTCCGGCAGCTGGAAACCCAGAAAGATTGACCGTAGAGAGAAATGGAGCTTTTATGGCAGACATCAGTGAAGACGGAATCCGGTTCTTGCAGGAGCTCTACAATCGGTGCAGCGGGGATCCGGCGGGCACCTTTTCCATGTTCGAGATCGGACAAGCCATCGGCCTGGAGCGTGAACAAGCCGGCGCCGTCGGAGAAGAGCTGATCGGCTGGGAGCTGGTGGAGGTGCGGACCCTTTCCGGCGGTGTGGCCATCGCCGAAAGCGGCATCGAAAGAGCACGGCAGTTGAGCGGCGAAAGCACCAAGCCGGACGACCGCCGCATTCGATTGGGAGCCGACCCGGTTCTGGATGAGGCCGGCCGCAATGCGGTGGACCGCCTCGTCAGCCGGCTCAAGTCCGAGATCGACGATCTCGGCCTCGGGTTTGACCGTCTGTCGGAGATCATGGCCGATTTAAAGAGCATCGAAGCCCAGCTTTCCTCCCCGCGCCCCAAAACCGCCCTTGTCAAAGAGGGATGTCGGTCGATGATCGAGGTGCTCAACGCGGCCGGCGCCGCCCAGCAGAGCCGGGCGCTCAAGGACCTCCTGGGAGAATAACTCCATGGCCCAGAACGAATCAGCCCGGGATTGCAGCGTTGCATACCGCCAAACTTCGGACCGATGACCGAAAAGAGCAACTACCAAAAAATCGCCCAAAACAATCTTCGCCGGTTCTATGAAGATCCGGGCGCAGATGCCGCCGCACGCCTCGGCGCCGAAGAAAGATCGGACGAATTTTTCTTTCGCGCCTTCGGCCGGCGCTGCGGCATTTCACCGGCCGGCATAACGCTGGACGGACAGGCCGAAACCGGGGTGCTCGGGGTTCTTGTTTCCATGTATGTGCTTTATGCTTCGCACGCGCCGTGCATCATCGAACCGCTCAAAAGCTTCAAGGAGCTTCCGGACAGCATGCCTTACACCGCCGCGTTTGCAGCCAGGACCCAGCAGCCGATCGTTGCCCGCGTCGAAGCCGTCGGCCAAAATACCCAGCGAATCATCGACGCCTTTTCCGGGAAAAACCCGCCTGCCAAAACGGGCGGTGATTTCGGTTTTCTGCTCTATCCCCTTCCCAAAATCGCCCTTTGCTATGTGTTTTACCGAGCAGACGAGGATTTTCCGGCATCGGTGACGTGCCTATATTCAGCCAATGCCGCCGCCCATCTTCCCACAGACGCCCTGGCCGATGTCGGCGAATACACTTCCCGGCAAATTCTGCGCCTCGTCCAAGGACAGGACGATCGACCGGAAACCGCCGGCTGAAGGCTGCGGGCGCCTCACCCGAATTAACCGGAGCCCTGTATGCTGCGTCGCGAGGTTCTTTTCAGGAGGAATCTGCGTTCTTGGATCTTGCCATGCAGGGGATATCAAACAGCTGAAGCCGATTGCCGGAGGAGAGAATCGCGCAGCTCGTGAGCGCGCCCGCGACTCTGCCCGGCTTCAGGCCGGGATAAAAGGGGCTCGTCTCCAACTGCCGGCCGCAGCAGGGGCACTTTGTTTCGACTTTGCGCAATTGCGCTGCGCGATTGCCGTAAAAACGATAAAAGCTGTTGCAAGCTGGGCACTGAATTTTCATGGGCAGCATCCCTTCGATGGTATGGACTGAAATGCGATTGTAAATATGCAAATCGCATGCCTTCCAGACCCTCACGACAGGGGGCAGGGGATGCAGGAAGATAACAATATCCTAAAAAACCAACGCCTTGGTTCTGAATGACCGCAAAAAAACAGACCGAACCACAGATGGGTCAGCCTCCATCAAAAGCGCCGACTGCCGTACGCCCCTCCAAAAAACAATTCAAGCTCTACAAAAAATGGAGGGGTTGGGACCCCCGCCAAGGGTCAGATGCTGCATACGGTCCGAGTGGCTGTCACCAGCATCCAGCCGCCGACAAGTACGAAGAAAAGCCCGGCACCGAGCCGGATGTAAGCGGGAGGGACAACCCGGGCGAGGACGCCGCCGAAGGTCACCGCAAGGGCGGAACTGAGCACCAACGCCGCCGCAGATCCGATGAAGACCGCCCACTTGGAAGATTCGCAATCCGCAGAAAGGCAGAAAGTCGCCAGCTGGGTTTTGTCCCCCAATTCGGCGAGAAACACCATCCCGAAGGTGATCAGCATAAACTTGATATCCATAAAGGGGTTCTCCGGGCCCTCACTTCCCGAGCAGGGCCATGGCTTTTGCAACAACGTTGTCCACGGTATAGCCGAAACGCTC
>CBFCZJ010000119.1:0-9796 GCA_965602445.1 uncultured Desulfobacterales bacterium
GGCGTCTGCAAAGGCGTCGACCTGTTCGGCGACCGTTGCACCGGAAAACGAAAAACCGTCGACCCCGTCTTTTACCGTGTCCCGCAGTCCTCCGACGGCATGAACCACGCAGGGCTGGCCGTCTCTCATGGCCAGCATCTGGCTGATCCCGCATGGCTCATAGGAGCTTGGCATCAAGAACAGGTCTCCGGCGGCGTAGAGGGCTTGGGCGCAGGCGTCTGAATACCCGTTGAGGAAGATGAAATTGTCCCATCGGGAGGCGATGTCGAGCAGCCTCCGTTCCCAGGCAGGATCGCCGGTTCCCAGCAGCATCAATCGCCCGCGGTCGCCGATGTCCTCTAAAATCCGGTCCAGACCGGATCGGCCGTCGGACCCCGATGCGCACATCAGCAGCATTTTCTGCTCCGCCGTGCGGCCCACGCAGGTGAGCAGCACTTCAGGCGCATCCGGGAAAACCATCTCTTGGGTCAGGCGGCTGTGGGCCAGAAAATGTGTGGAAGCCACCCGGGGGTCTGCGGCCGCCCAGCGGGCCGTCCGGCTGCGGCAAAGAAGAACCAAGTCGGCGTATCGCAGCCCCGGCGGCGTTCGGTCTTTTGGATATTCGCAGCCGTTGAGAATCCCGGTCAGGCGTCCCTTGTTTTCGGCATCCTGGAGGACCGATTCGAGTCCCTCTGCGCCGTAAAACCGCGGCGGATCGCTGGGCTGCAAGATTTCCCGGCTGTAGGACGGTGAAACCGTATGGACCATGTCGGCCAGACGGATGCCGGCGGCCATCAGATTGACGCAGTCGTGCCATCGCGGATCCGACACGGCGAGCCAATCGTAGGAAAGTCCGGGAAACCAAGCCTCCAGAGATGAATCGCTCCCCCGAAGGGGGCGGATTCCCTGCAGGCCTAAGTTGTGGATCGAGAACACGGTGCGCACGCCTTCCAGACCGGTTCCGCTCGTCGAATGACGCTGCAGTATGGCCGCGGCTCCCGCGTGCCAGTCGTGAAGATGCACGACATCTACCGGGCCGAACGCACCCTGGCCGCCAGCGGCGGCTGCGGCGGCGCAAAACAGGGCGAATCTGGAGGCGTCCGAGGAAAACGGCCGGTCCGGATCGTCGTGAACATAGATTCTGGGGGTGCCGTGGATCGGGTCGACGGCATGGAGCAGGGGGTGATCGATGACGATATGACGAACCCCGGCGGTGGGACTCCGGCCGGGTATCTCGTAAAGGTCCGCCCAGTGAACATAGCCCCGGAAGCGGCACTTAAAAGGAGAAAGCTTCTTTGCTCCCGGTCCCTTGTGGAGGAAACCATGGGATGGAGTGACCACCGTGACGGTGCAGCCGAAATCGGCCAGCGCCGGCGGAAGCTGGCCGACCACATCGCCGATTCCCCCGACCTTTCCGCCTTGCAAGGCGCCGTTTTCCGCTGCCAGAAACAGGATGTGCATGTTGAACCTCGAATGCAGTTTCGCAATCCTGGTCCTCAGGACCAGGTCAGAGGCAATTGGATCTGTCTTTCAGCCCGAAGCGAAAAAATTCGAAGCACGAAATTCGGAATACGAAATGGTTCGACAGGCTCACCACCCTGAGCAACGTCGAAGGGCAAATCCAAAATTCGAATGACCGAATGACCAAAACAAGGTCTAATGCTATCTATAGAAAGCTGCAGTTGTTTTGATCATTCGAATTTTGGTCATTCGAATTTGTTTCGAATTTCGATATTCGAATTTCGGATTTAAGACAGCTACAGGGATTCATGCCCTCCGGGTTTAACCAAAAACCGCCGGCCGGGCTCTCCGCATCTTTACTTCCACCGATACCACCGAAATTCTTCGCCGCTGAACCGGGCGGTTTTCTCTTCGGGCTTCAGGCGCCGGGCGCGGCCGTCGAGGGTAAAGACGACTTCCGAAAACCGGTCCACGGTGTAGGGGGTTATCTGCACCGGCCCGAACCCCGAAGCCAGCGTCTTAGCCTCGACGCAAAGGCGCTCTTTTTCGATCCAGGCCGAAACCGCGATCTCGGATCGCTTGCCTTCTTTGTAGGCGTAGGTCTCTCCGTCGTCGCAACGGTAGATCATCTGCGCCTTTCCGGCGAATCGTACAGACAGGCAGCACAGAAGCCCGATCCGGTTCAAGTCGCATCGGTTGTCGGTCCGGATCCCGGGCTGAAAGGGAACAAGACCGCCTTCGCGGAAAAAGACCGGAGTCGATGCGGCCGTGCGCGAGGCCGTGGTGCGCCGGCCGCCGGAAAGCCAGCTTCCGTCGATTCCGCAAAGCCACCGTCCCTCCGGCAGGACCACTTGCCGCTGTATTTGCTTTTCCTCGACAAACGGCGCCTGCATGATGAAGGGACCCACCAAATACTGGTCATCGATCCGGCCGAGGGCAAGGGCGTCGGTGTCTGAAAAATCGTAAAACAGGGGCCGCAGGATTGCCTCGCCGCTTTTTTCCTGTTCAGCGAAAAGATTGTACAGATACGGCAGCAAGGCGTAGCGCAGCCGCACGAAATGCCGGATGATCGAAAGCGCCCTCTTCGAATAGGCCCACGGCTCCTGGGGCCGGCTTGCAAGCATGGTGTGGTTTCGCAAAAAGGGAAATAAAAAGGCCGCCTTGATCCAGTCGACGAGCAGGGCTTCGGTGCAGTCGCCGCCGAATCCACCCACATCCGGTCCGTTGAAGGGCATCCCCGACAGGGCCAGGTTCAGGCTCTTTCCGATCGACCGGTGCAGGTGGCCGTAGTTGGAATAATTGTCACCGGTCCAGTGGGCGGCGTATTTCTGAGAGCCGGTACAGCCCGATCGGGAGAGAAGAAACGGCCTCCGGCCGGGCCGGGCGGCGGCATAGCCTTCCAAAGTGGCCTTTGCCATCAGCAGGGCATACTGGTTGCGGAAGGCCTGATGGTCATAGCGGCCCCGGCCGAAACGCATGCTGGTCGGATCGATGGATCCGGTGGACGGATCGTTCATGTCGAGCCAGGCCCCGGAAAATCCGGTTTCGAAAAAAACCCTGGCCTGATCCGCCCACCAGGTGCGGGCTTCCGGCAGGGAAAAATCCGGAAATACGGTCAGTCCGGGCCACACTTCCCCAACGAACTCGGTGCCGGCGCCGGTGCGGCAGAAGACGTCCGCCTCGCTGCCGCTTTCGTAAACGCCGTATCCCTTTTCTTTTTTGACCCCCGGATCGAGGATCGGGACGACCCGAAACCCTCTGGATCCCAGGGCGGCCACGGTTTCGGACGGCCGAGGCAGGTGTTCGGCATCGAAGGTAAAGACCCGGTAGCCGTCCATGTAGTCGATGTCGAGCCAAAGGCCGTCTGCAGGAAACCGGTAGGCTTCGAATTTTTCGGCCAGTGCGAACAGTTCGTTGTCGCCCCGGTAGCCCCACCGGCTTTGATGGAATCCCAGGGCCCACAGCGGCGGAAGAGGGGTGACGCCGGTCATGCGTTGAAGCTTCCGGGTCAGCGCCGCCAGAGAAGGCCCCACAATGCAATACAGCGAAGGGATGCCGTCTTCGGCGCCGATCAACACCTCGGACGGGTTCTTTCTATGCCGGTCTTTGAAATGAGCCGGATCGCTGATCGAGACCATGGCGGCCCCGGGGCAGTCGGCCAGCAGGCCTGCGTAGGTGTTTCCGCGTTTGACGATCAGGTAGGGAATCGAGATGTAGTCCGGATCGTAGTCTCCGTGTTCGATCCATTCTTTCGGGTGGTCTGCCCAGGCGTCCACGTTCCAGAAACGGTAGGCGCGCCCGGAGCGCTCAAACGGGGTGTGCTTTTCCCCGAGGCCGTAAAACTCCATGTCCGGATGCTGCTCGAACCGGAAAAGCCATGCCCTTTCGCAGGTTCCAAACCAGCGGCCGTCTTGTGCGCAAAGCAATTTCCGGCCTTTTTCCAGGGTCAGCGCCATGCCTGCGCCGGCGGTTACAGTCAGATCCGTTTCCAGCGATCCGTCCCCGGACGCCTCCGGGGTCGGCGGCTCGATTCGAAAATCTTCCGGCCAGACGGATGGATCGGTAATTTCCACGTGATATACGCCCGGGGCCGCCGTTTCGATGCGAATATCGAAGCCTTTCGCCCCTGCGAAAATTTTCCCGTCCTGCAGCCGGTCGGCAAAGACGAAGTTGGCCGGATGGAAATACTTGGTAAAAAGGTACACGAGGCGTTTCCTTTGGCGCAGGCGTCGGGTTCGATTTGCCTGGATTTGGGTAGGTAGGGTCCTGCAGATCGAATATACAAAAAACACCGTATTGTAAATGAGGCAAGGAAAAGACATTCTGATTGAGTACGGTCCTGGAGGCGCCGGTTTTCATGGGTGAAAATCCCCGGCGGCCGGCCGATCTGAAGTCACCATACAGTTTACAGAAAAGACAACGAAAACACTTGGGCAGGGTCGCCATGCAGGAAAAAACCAAAAGGGTCATCATCGAAAACGTTCAGCCGCAGATCGACGGGGGCCGGTTTCCCATCCGCAGGGCCTTCGGTGAGAAAGTGCAGGTCACAGCCGGGATTTTCGTCGACGGACACGACAGTTTGGCCGGTGAGCTTGTGTATCGCGTCGACGGCCGCGATACCTGGCACGTCCGTCCGATGAAGCTGCTGGGAAACGACCTGTGGACGGCTGCCTTTCGCGCCACAGAGACGTCCGATTACCTGTACACGGTGCGGGCATGGATCGACCGCTTTCGCACATGGCTCGACAAGGTGAAAAAAAAGCATGGGGCCGGGCAGAACGTGTCCGTGGAGATGCAGGAAGGGGCCGTCATCGTGGAGGAGGCCGCCGAGCGCGCGGAAGGAGAAAACCGCGAACGTCTTCTGGCCAGGGCCCGGTTTTTGAAAGGAGAGGAAAGAACCCTGGACAAAATCCAGCTTGCGACGGAGCCCGAAATGATCCGGCTGATGGATGCCTATCCGGACCGGGGGACGATGACCGAATACGACAAACGGCTGCGGGTTACCGTAGAGCCTTTACGGGCGCGCTTCAGCTCCTGGTACGAGATGTTTCCCCGGTCCTGCTCCGAAAGTCCAGGATCCCACGGCACTTTTCAGGATTGCATCGACTTTCTTCCGTACATTGCAGACATGGGATTCGACGTGCTGTATTTGCCGCCGATTCACCCCATCGGCCTCACCCATCGGAAAGGAAGAAACAACACCCCCCAGGCAGAACCCGAGGACCCGGGAAGCCCATGGGCCATCGGTTCGTCCGACGGCGGACACCGCTCGGTGCACCCCCTTTTAGGCACCATGGACGACTTCAAAGCGCTGGTCAAAGAAGCCCGCCGACGGGAAATCGAGGTGGCCCTGGACATCGCCTTTCAGTGCAGCCCGGACCACCCGTATGTGGGCGAGCACCCGGCCTGGTTTCGAAGCCGCCCCGACGGCAGCATCCAGTATGCGGAAAATCCCCCGAAGAAATACGAGGACATATACCCGTTCGATTTTGAATCGACCCAGGCGGAAGATCTGTGCCGGGAGCTGCTCGACGTGGTCCGATTCTGGATCGACAAGGGCGTGCGGATTTTCCGGGTGGACAACCCGCACACCAAACCGCTGCGGTTCTGGGAGTGGCTGATCGGGGAGGTCAAAAGACAGCACCCGGAAACGATTTTTCTGGCCGAGGCCTTTACCCGGCCCAAGACCATGTACCGTCTGGCCAAAGGGGGATTTACCCAATCCTATACCTATTTTACCTGGCGCAATTTGAAATGGGAGATCGAGCAGTATCTAACCGAGCTGACCCAAACCGAGGCCGCCGAGTTTTTCTGGCCCAACTTCTGGCCCAATACGCCGGATATCCTTCCCGAGTATCTTCAGGTAGGGGGCCGACCCGCGTTTCTCATCCGCCTTGCCCTGGCGGCGACCCTTTCCTCCAACTACGGCATCTACGGTCCGGCCTTCGAACTCTGCGAAAGCGAGGCCAAGGAACCGTTCAGCGAGGAATATCTCAACTCGGAAAAATACGAGATCCGGAAATGGGAGCTGGATCGGCCCGACAGTCTCAAGGGATTCATCAAACGGATCAACCGGATCCGAAAAGACAACCCGGCCCTTCAGCAGACGCGAAATCTGAGGTTTCACAAGGTCGAGGGCGAAGAGATCCTCTGCTACAGCAAATACACCGACGATCTGAAGAACGTGATCCTGACGGCGGTCAACCTGGATCCGCACCACACCCACTCCACCTGGCTGACACTGCCGGCAAAGCAGCTGGGTCTGGAGCCGGATCAGCCGTATCAGATGCACGAGCTGATCGGAGACGCCCGGTACCTGTGGCACAGCGGTGAAAACTACATCGAACTCGATCCCCGGGTGATGCCGGTGCAGATTTTCCGAATCCGGAAACGCCTCCGCTCGGAGCATGATTTCGACTACTTCATGTAAAATTCGCCGGCGCGAATCTATGCGCTTTGTCCTATGCTCGATGCACTTTGAACCCCGAGTTTCTTGACAACACAGGATGTCTATCGAGACCATGACAAATCCAATGTCGAAAGAGTCTGAAAATCCGCTCTGGTACAAAGACGCCGTGATCTATCAGCTTCACGTGAAGACCTTCTATGACGCCGACGGCGACGGGGTCGGCGACTTCAAGGGACTTCGCCAGAAGCTGGACTATTTCCAGGAACTCGGGGTGACCGCCCTTTGGCTGCTGCCGTTTTATCCCTCGCCGCTCAAAGACGACGGCTACGACATTTCCGATTTCAGGGGGATTCATCCCAGCTACGGGACTATGCGGGATTTCAAGGCCTTTCTCCGGGAAGCCCACAGTCGCGGCCTGAAGGTCATCACCGAGTTGGTCATCAACCACACGTCCGACCAGCATCCCTGGTTTCAGCGGGCGCGCCGGGCCAAGCCCGGCAGCATATGGCGAAATTTCTATGTCTGGAGCGACAGCTCGGAAAAGTATCCCGAAGCCCGGATCATCTTTCAGGACTTTGAAACCAGCAACTGGACCTGGGACCCGGTGGCCGGAGCCTATTACTGGCACCGGTTCTACTCTCACCAGCCGGACCTGAACTTCGACAACCCCAAGGTGCACGAGGCGGTGTTCAAGGCCCTCGACTTCTGGCTCGAGATGGGGGTGGACGGCCTGCGTCTGGACGCCGTGCCCTATCTGTACGAGCGGGAGGGAACCAACTGCGAAAACCTGCCCGAGACCCATGCGTTTTTAAAAAGGCTCCGGGCCCGAATGGACGAAAAATACACCGGCCGCATGTTCCTGGCTGAAGCCAACCAGTGGCCGGAAGATGCGGTGGAGTATTTCGGAGACGGCGACGAATGCCACATGAGCTTTCACTTCCCCCTGATGCCGCGGCTGTACATGGCCCTTCATATGGAAAACCGATATCCGGTCACCGACATTCTCGAACAGACACCGGAAATTCCGGAATCGAGCCAGTGGGCCATTTTTCTGCGCAACCACGACGAACTGACCCTGGAGATGGTCACCGACGAAGAACGCGACTACATGTACCGCGTCTACGCCCAGGATCCCCAGATGCGGCTCAACCTGGGCATCCGCAGGCGCCTGGCCCCGCTGATGGGAAATCACCGAAGGCGCATGGAGGTGATGAACGGTCTGCTGCTTTCGCTGCCCGGCACCCCGGTGATCTACTACGGGGATGAGATCGGCATGGGAGACAACATCTACCTGGGGGACAGAAACGGCGTGCGCACTCCCATGCAGTGGAGCCCGGACCGGAATGCCGGCTTTTCCCTGGCAAATCCTCAGAAGCTGTATCTTCCGGTGATCATCGACCCGGAGTACCACTTCGAGGTGGTCAACGTGGAGAGTCAAAAAAAGAACCGCCACTCGCTGCTGTGGTCGATGCGGAGGCTGATTACCCTGCGCGGCCGGATCGAGGCCTTCAGCCGGGGCAGTCTCGATTTTCTCTACCCTGAAAATCCGAAAATCCTGGCCTTTGTCCGGTGCTACGAGGAGCAGTGCATTCTGGTGGTGGTCAACTTCTCCCGGTATGCCCAGTTCGTGGAACTCGACCTGGAAAGCTTCAAGGGGCGGGTGCCGGTGGAAATTTTCGGCAACACCCCTTTTCCGAAAATCGAAGACGAGCCGTACTTTCTCTCCACGGGACCGCATTCTTTCTTCTGGTTCAGTCTGCAACCCGAAGAGACCCTGGCATTTCAGCCGGATAGTCCCGTAGAGTCCAGCCGGGCCCCGTTGTTCAGCGTTCGGCAGCGGTGGGAGGAACTGTTCGAAACCGGCGTGTCCGGCCGCCTGGCAAGCTGCATCTCCACCTACCTGGGCGCTCAGCGCTGGTTCGGCGCCAAGGGTCGAAGAATCAAGAACCTCTCGGTATCCGAAACGATTCCCGTAAACGGAGACGGGCTTTCGGCGGTGTTTTTCTTCGTGGATCTTCAGTACACGGACGGTACCGGAGAATCCTACGTGCTGCCTGTGGCTCATCTCTCATTGGAAGCGGCCGAAGAACTGCTCGACAGACATCCCCGTGCGATCCTGGCCCATGTACAGAACCGGGCGGAAAACCGCCAGGGGGTCCTGGTCGACGCCCTCTACCGCCCTGAATTCTGTATGGCCCTTCTCAAAATGATCTCCCGGAGGTCTGCGGCCAGGGGAGGGAAGGGAAAGGTGACAGCGGCGCCCTCCCAGGAGTTTAAGGCGATTCAGCGCGGCAAAGAGATGCCCGAGGAGGTCGCCCTGATGAAGGCCGAGCAGAGCAACTCATCGGTGGTGTACTCGGAGCGCTTCATTCTCAAGCTCTTCCGCCGGGTGCAGGAAGGCACCAACCCGGATCTGGAGATCGGCCGTTTTCTGACCCGAAAGGGCTTTGCCCATCTGCCGAAGGTGGCCGGCGCCCTGGAATATGCCGGAAAAGGAAAAGAGCCGGCAACCCTGGGGATCCTGCAGGCCTACGTTCCCAATCAGGGAGACGCCTGGGAGTTCACCATCAACAGTCTCTCCCGTTTTTTCGAAACCCTTCTGGAGGAGCCGGGGCAGCAGCCCCCGGACCTTCCCGACGGCAGTCTTTTTACCGCCGCCCGGGAGCCGATTCCCGAGGAGACCGTGGAACGGGTCGGCGTTTATCTCGATTCAGTCGAGCTTCTGGCCCGCCGAAGCGCCCAGATGCACACCGTGCTCGCCTCAGACAGCGACGATCCCCTGTTCGCTCCGGAGCGTTTCACCAAACTCTACCAGCGCTCCCTTTACCAGTCGATGCGGTCGCTGGCCGGACGCACCCTTTCCCAGCTCGAAAAGGGGGCCGCTCATCTGCCAAGGAATTCCCGTACCGCCGCCGAGCGGATTCTCGCGCGAAAAGAACAGATATTCGCCAAATTCGGGGCGATGACGACCCGCAAGATTACCGGCAAGCGGATCCGGTGCCACGGCGACTATCACCTGGGGCAGGTGCTTTATACCGGCAAGGACTTCGTCATCATCGATTTCGAAGGAGAGCCGGCCCGGCCGGTGAGCGAGCGCCGGATCAAGCGTTCGGCGCTGCGCGACGTGGCCGGGATGCTGCGGTCCTTTCACTACGCGGCCCGAAGTGCGCTGATGACCGAAAGGGATCGGGGGCTGTTTCACGACGATGACGCTCCCGTGATGGCCGCCTGGGCGGACTACTGGTACTGGTGGGTCGGGGCCGCCTTTCTGAGAACTTATATCGAGGTCGGCTCTAAGGGAGACTTTCTGCCGGAAACCGTAGAAGAATTCGAAGTGCTCCTGGACGCATTTTTGATGGAAAAGGCCGTCTATGAAATCGGATACGAGATCAACAACCGCCCGGACTGGATCGACATCCCCATCGAAGGAATCGAACAGCTGCTGGG